>NZ_ALNO01000007.1:0-279676 GCF_000293015.1 Slackia sp. CM382 | reverse complement strand
CGCCCCTTTTCCGGCCGCCGTGCGCGAGGCTCGCGAGCCGGACGACGCAGGCTCCTCCCTCGTGGAGCCGACCGCCGCACGCAGGGGGCTCGCCCTTCTTCGGCCGTCGTGCGCGGCGCGCCGTTTCGCCTCTTCGCACCGCGCCGTCGCGCCGGCGCGTTTCGGCCGCGCAGGCGATTCGCACACGCCGCCTCTTCGCAACGCTGCGACACGCTGCGCTCGAACGGAAACGGCCCGGCGCTCCTTGTCGGATACGCCGGGCCGCATGCGATTCGTTTCAGGCCTTACGGCCGCACACCGTTACTCCTCGTCGGAGTCTTCGGCGTTGGAAGCCTCTTCGTCCTGCT
This sequence comes from Slackia sp. CM382, assembly GCF_000293015.1. Classification (NCBI taxonomy): domain Bacteria; kingdom Bacillati; phylum Actinomycetota; class Coriobacteriia; order Eggerthellales; family Eggerthellaceae; genus Slackia; species Slackia sp. CM382. Next base: position 279,329 of record NZ_ALNO01000007.1, on the reverse strand, counting down.
TCGACGTCTCGCCGAACCCGAAATCGCCCAGACCGCCGAGCAGCGCGTCGAGCTCGGATAGATCGCGATGGTAGCTGTGCGGAGGCAGGGCCTCGCCGAGCATCTCCTCGCCTTCGGTGTTGAACGTCGCCGGCTGATCGCCGCCGATGAGCACCGTGTCATCCGGGCTGAACACCATGTCGAGCAGCTGGCTCATCTCATCGTTCGTGGCCGCGAGCTCGTCATCGAGCAGGTGCGAGAGCTCGTGTTCCTCGAGACCGGCCTTGAGCTCCTCGAGGGCCTTCGCGCCGATGCCTTCGATGCGCAGAAGCTCGTCTTCGGTGTAGCCGACGAGATCGCCCACCGTATCGATGCCCGCTTCGCTGAACTTATTGGCCCAGCGCTGGGAGACTCCTAGATCATCGTACAGGTACAGACGCGCATCCTCGTCGGAGAGCTTCTTGCCATGACCGCGATAGCCGTTGGCGCCGAAATAGTTCGCGTAGGCGCCGTAGCCTTCGTCGAGAGCCCAGTCCTGCGGCTGAGGCAGCAGGTCCTCGATCTCGCGAAGCTCGGCAGGCGCGCTCTCGGGAAGATCTTCGCCTTCGACCGGCGCCGTCGGCGTGCCGTGGTAGGTCAGGCCGACCTTATGGTAGCGGGACAGGCCCGTGCCGGCAGGAATCGGCTTGCCGATGATGACGTTCTCCTTGAGGCCCTGAAGGCCGTCGACCTTGCCTTCGATGGCGGCATCGGTCAGGACCTTGGTGGTTTCCTGGAACGATGCGGCCGACAGGAAGGAATCGGTGGCCAGGGACGCCTTGGTGATGCCGAGCAGCAGCGGCTGGCAGACCGGCGGCTCCTTGCCCTCCGCGATGAGCTCGTTGGCGATGCGCTCGAATTCATAGCGGTTGACCTGGCGGCCCGGCAGGAGCATCGAATCGCCGGCGGACACGACGAGGACCTTGCGCAGCATCTGACGCGCGATGACCTCGATGTGCTTGTCGTTGATGTCGACGCCCTGGGAGACGTAGACGTCCTGGACCTGGGACACGATATAGCGAAGCGTGGTGTTCGCATCGGTCAGGCGGAGCAGGTCGTGCGGGTTGACCGAGCCCTTGGTCAGCTGCTGGCCGACGCGGACCTTGTCGCCGTCATGCACGCCCGGGAGCAGCTGCGCGCGGGCGGACACGACGTATTCGCGGTAGTTGCCGTTCTCGTCGTGGATCGTGAGCGACTTGGTGCTCTTGTCGCCCGAGACCTGCAGCGTGCCGGCGATTTCGGCGAGCACCGCGAGGCCCTTGGGCTTGCGGGCCTCGAACAGCTCGGTGACGCGGGGAAGGCCGTGCGTGATGTCGTCGCCCGCGACGCCGCCGGCATGGAACGTGCGCATCGTCAGCTGCGTGCCCGGCTCGCCGATCGACTGGGCGGCGATGATGCCGACCGCGGTGCCGATGTTGACCGGACGGCCCGTGGCCAGATCCCAGCCGTAGCACTTCTGGCAGACGCCGTGCTCGGCATGGCAGGTCATGATCGTACGGATGCTCAGCGTCTCGACGCCGTCCTCGGACATCTTCTTAAGCTGATCCATCGAGGTGATGTATTCCCCGGCCTTGAGGGCGCCCGCGTCTTCGAGCAGGCAGCGGCCGACGAGGTTCTCGTCGATCTCGCCCTTGTCGTCGTGCAGCGGGTACACGACACCCTCGGTGGAGCCGCAGTCGATCTCGCGCACGATGACGTCCTGAGCGACGTCGACCAGACGACGGGTCAGATATCCCGAGTCGGCGGTACGCAGCGCGGTGTCGGTCAGGCCCTTGCGGGCGCCGTGCGTCGAGATGAAGTACTCGAGCACCGACAGGCCTTCGCGGAAGTTCGCCTTGATCGGACGGTCGATGATGTCGCCGTTCGGGTCGGACATCAGGCCGCGCATGCCGGCGAGCTGGCGGATCTGCTTGACGTTGCCTCGAGCGCCCGAGGTGGCCATCATGTAGATGGGATTCAGGCGGTCGAAGTTGGCGTCCATCGCGTTGCCGACCTCTTCGTTGGCGTCCGTCCAGACGTCGATGGTCTGACGATGGCGCTCTTCGTCGCTCATCAAGCCCATCTCGTAATCTTCGTTGATGGCCGCGACCTTGGCTTCGGCGCTCGCCAGGATCTCTTCCTTGTTCGGAGGGATCGTGGCATCGTAGACGGACACGGTGATGCCCGCCTGCGTGGCGTAGTGGTAGCCGAGGTTCTTGATGCCGTCGAGGATCGGAGGCATCTCGGACAGGTCGTACTTGTTGCAGCAGTCCTCGATCAGATCGCCGACGCGGGACTTGTCGACGACGAAGTTGACGAACGGATAGTCGTCAGGCAGGACGTCGTTGAACAGCACGCGGCCGATCGTGGTCTCGAGGCGCTGGCCGGCCTTGTATTCCTCGGATTCGCCGAACGCATGGGAGACCAGCATGTCGCGATCCAGGCGCACGTAGACCTTCGCCTGGATGTCGACGCCGGCATGGGCCTCGTAGGCGTGCAGAGCGTCTTCGAAGTCGGTGAAGACATGGCCCTCGCCCGGGAAGCCCTCGCGCGGGGTGGTGAGGAAGTACATGCCGATGACCATGTCCTGCGTCGGGATGGTCAGCGGACGGCCGTGGGCCGGCGACTTGATGTTGTTGGCGGAAAGCATCAGGATGCGCGCCTCGGCCTGGGCCTCGTTGCCCAAAGGCACGTGCACGGCCATTTGGTCGCCGTCGAAGTCGGCGTTGAACGCGGTGCAGACCAGCGGATGGAGCCTGATGGCCTTGCCTTCGACAAGCACCGGTTCGAAGGCCTGGATGCCCAGGCGGTGCAGGGTGGGTGCGCGGTTGAGCAGCACGGGATGGTCGACGATGACCTCTTCGAGGACGTCCCACACGTAGCTCGCGCCGCGATCGACCGCGCGCTTGGCGGCCTTGATGTTTCCGCAATACTCGAGCTCGACCAGTCGCTTCATGACGAAGGGCTTGAACAGCTCGAGCGCCATCTGCTGAGGCAGGCCGCACTGGTGCAGCTTCAGGTTCGGGCCGACGACGATGACCGAGCGGCCGGAATAGTCGACGCGCTTGCCGAGCAGGTTCTGGCGGAAGCGGCCCTGCTTGCCCTTGAGCATGTCGGCGAGCGACTTCAGCGGACGGTTGCCGGGACCCGTGACGGGACGGCCGCGACGACCGTTGTCGAACAGGGAGTCGACGGCCTCCTGGAGCATGCGCTTCTCGTTGTTGACGATGATCTCGGGAGCGCCCAGGTCGAGCAGGCGCTTGAGGCGGTTGTTGCGGTTGATGACGCGGCGATACAGGTCGTTGAGGTCGGACGTCGCGAAGCGGCCGCCGTCGAGCTGCACCATCGGGCGCAGGTCGGGCGGCAGGACCGGAATGACGTCCAGGATCATGTCGGACGGCGCGTTGTCGGACTTCATGAACGCGTCGACGACCTTGAGGCGCTTGACGGCCTTGGCGCGCTTCTGCCCCTTGCCGTTCTCGACGACGTCTTTGAGCTCTTCGGAAACCTTCTCGAGATCGAGCCCGTCGAGCAGGTCGCGCACGGCTTCGGCGCCCATGCCGCCGCGGAAGTAGTCGCCGTAGTTGACGCGCATCTCGCGATACAGGGCGTCGTCGGAGATGAGCTGCTTCGGGACGATCTTCAGGAAGACGTCGAGGGCTTCGCTGCGCAGGGCCTTGCGTTCGTTGAATTCGTCGTAGACATCGGCGATTTCGGCTTCGACCTCTTCAGGGGACATGCGCTCCTCTTCGGCGATGTCGTCCTCGAAGTCGTCGGCCTCGGGCACGTATTCGGTGGACAGGCGACGCGTGGCTTCGACCAGACGGTCGCGCTCGGCGTCGAGCTCCTGCAGGTCGGCTTCGAGCTCGTCGCGCAGCTCGTCGATGTCGGCTTCGCGAGCCTCTTCATCGACCCAAGTGATGATCGAAGAGGCGAAGTAAAGCACCTTCTCGAGCTCTTTCGGGGCAATGTCGAGCAGGTAGCCCAGGCGGCTCGGGCTGCCCTTGAAATACCAGATGTGGCTTACCGGCGTGGCGAGCTCGATGTGGCCCATGCGCTCGCGGCGCACCTTGGAGCGCGTGACCTCGACGCCGCAGCGTTCGCAGACGATGCCCTTGAAGCGGATGCGCTTGTACTTGCCGCAGGCGCACTCCCAGTCCTTCGTGGGGCCGAAGATCTTTTCGCAGAACAGACCGTCCTTCTCGGGCTTGAGGGTGCGGTAGTTGATGGTTTCCGGCTTCTTGACTTCGCCATGGGACCAGCTGCGCACGTCTTCGGCGCTCGCAAGCGAGATCTTGAGCGCGGAGAAGTTGTTAACGTCGAATTCGGTCATTTATCGATCCTCTCCTTCGTCATCGGCAGATTCGTCCGAGCCGATGAGCTCGGATGCATCGGCGGACGACGCAGAATCGTCAGCCATCAGAGTGCGCAGGTCGGCGGCGATATCGCGCAGCGCGTCCCCATGCTCCTCCTCGGTCTTCTCGGCTTCCTTCATCATCGTCTTGAGCGCGGCCTGGTCGGCGGAGCGTTCTTCGGAGTCCATGTCGTCAAGATCGATGGCCTGGTCGTCGGATCCGATCATCTCGACGTTCAGTCCGAGGGACTTCATCTCCTTGAGCAGGACTTTGAAGGATTCGGGAACCTCCGCGGGCGGGATGTTCTCGCCCTTGACGATGGCTTCGTACGCCTTCACGCGGCCCGCGGTGTCGTCGGACTTGATCGTGAGGATCTCCTGCAGCACGTTGGACGCGCCGTACGCGTAGAGGGCCCAGACCTCCATCTCGCCGAAGCGCTGGCCGCCGAACTGGGCCTTGCCGCCCAGAGGCTGCTGGGTGATGAGGCTGTACGGGCCGGTCGAGCGCGCATGGATCTTATCGTCGACCATGTGGCCGAGCTTCAGGATGTACGGATACCCGACGGTGATGGGCTCGCGGAACGGCTCGCCGGTGCGGCCGTCGAAAAGCGTCGTCTTGCCGAAGGAATCGAGCTGGGGGACGAACTCGTCGCGCGCCAGGTCGCCGAACTTCTCGTGGTTCCGGTTGATGAGATTGCGGTTGGCCTTCTGGATGACGTCGGCGATCTCCTGCTCCGTCGCGCCGTCGAAGACCGGCGTGGCGACGTAGATCGGGCCGTCGACGGATTCGGAGGTCTCTTCAGCATCGGACCAGCCCCACTTGGCGGCCCAGCCGAGATGGCACTCGAGCAGCTGACCGACGTTCATACGGGAAGGAACGCCCAGCGGGTTGAGCATGACGTCGACCGGCGTGCCGTCGGCGAGATACGGCATGTCCTCGACCGGCAGGACGCGGGACACGACGCCCTTGTTGCCATGACGGCCGGAGAGCTTGTCGCCCTGCTGGACCTTGCGCTTCTGGGCGATGAACACGCGCACCAGCTCGTTGACGCCGGGAGCGAGCTCGTCGTCGCTTTCACGGCTGAAGCGGCTGATGCCGACGACGCGGCCGCCGGCGCCATGAGGCACCTTGAGCGACGTGTCGCGGACTTCGCGGGCCTTCTCGCCGAAGATGGCGCGCAACAGGCGTTCCTCGGCGGTGAGCTCGGTCTCGCCCTTCGGGGTGACCTTGCCGACCAGGACGTCGCCCGGCTCGACCTCGGCGCCCACGCGGATGATGCCGTCGGCGTCGAGATCGGCGATCATGTCCTCGGAGATGTTCGGGATCTCGCGGGTGATTTCCTCGGGCCCGAGCTTGGTGTCGCGGGCGTCGACTTCGTATTCCGAGATATGGATGGACGTGAGCAGGTCCTCGGCGACGACGCGCTCGCTGATGACGATGGCGTCCTCGTAGTTGTAGCCTTCCCACGTGGTGTACGCGACCAGCAGGTTCTTGCCCAACGCGAGCTCGGCCATGTCGCAGGACGGGCCGTCGGTCAGCACGTCGCCCGCGAAGACCTCGTCGCCCTTGCGGACGAGCGGCTTGTGGTTCACGCAGCCGGACTGATTGGAACGCTGGAACTTAGGAACCAGGTATTCGTCGAATTCGCCCTCATCGTTGCGGATGATGACCGTGGAGCCGTCGACATAGTCGACGACGCCGGGGTTCTGGGCGGTGACGACCTCGCCGGAATCGACGGCGATGCGATGCTCGATGCCCGTGCCGACGTACGGGGCAGCGGTCTTGAGCAGAGGCACGGCCTGGCGCTGCATGTTCGATCCCATGAGCGCGCGGTTCGCGTCGTCATGCTCGAGGAACGGGATGAGCGACGTCGCGACCGACGTCATCTGACGCGGGGAGACGTCCATGTAGTCGACCTGGCCGACAGGCACTTCGGAAGGCTCGCCGAAGACGCCCTTGGAGTCGCGGGTGCGGCAGAGCACGCGATCGGACGGAACGAACGCGCCGTCCACGGTGCGGCCGAAGACGCGGGTCTCCTGATCGAAGAAGTCGTTCGCCTGGGCGATCGTGTGCTTCTCCTCCTCGTCCGCGGTCAGGTAGTCGACCTCGTCGGTGACCTTGCCGTCGATGACGCGGCGATACGGCGTCTCGATGAAGCCGTACGGGTTGACGCGCGCATAGGTCGCCAGCGAGCCGATCAGGCCGATGTTCGGACCTTCAGGCGTTTCGATCGGGCACATGCGGCCGTAGTGGGAGTTGTGGACGTCGCGGACTTCGAAGCCTGCGCGCTCGCGGGACAGGCCGCCCGGGCCGAGGGCCGACAGGCGGCGCTTGTGCGTGATGCCGGCGGCGGGATTGGACTGGTCCATGAACTGCGACAGCTGCGAGGAGCCGAAGAATTCCTTGATGGCGGCGACGATCGGGCGGATGTTCACCAGGGACTGCGGGGTGATCTCGTCGGATTCCTGCATGCCCATGCGCTCGCGCACGACGCGCTCCATGCGGGACAGGCCGATGCGGAACTGGTTCTGAATCAGCTCGCCGACCGTGCGGATGCGGCGGTTGCCGAAGTGGTCGATGTCGTCGACCTGGAAGCCTTCCTCGCCGCCGTGCAGCGAGACGACGTAGCGCATCGTGGAGATGATGTCGCGCTCGGTGAGCGTGGAGGAAGCGCCCAGCTCGTCGTCGGGATCGAAGCCGAGCTTCTTGTTGGCCTTGTAGCGGCCGACCTTCGCGAGATCGTAGCGCTGAGGATTGAAGAACAGGCCGTCGAGCAGCGTGGAAGCGGAATCCAGCGTGGGCGGCTCGCCCGGGCGGAAGCGCTTGTAGAGCTCGATCAGGGCTTCTTCCTTAGTAGTGGCGGGATCGCGATCGAGGGTGCGCAGCACCATCTCGGAGCCGCCGAGAACCTCGATGATCTCCTCGCGCGTTTCGGCGATGCCCAGCGCGCGGAGGAGCAGCGTGGCCGGCTGCTTGCGCTTGCGATCGATGCGAACGGAGAGGATGTCGCGCTTATCGGTCTCGAATTCGAGCCATGCACCGCGGGAAGGGATGACCTTCGCGCCGTAGATGGTCTTGTCGGACGTCTTATCGCGCTCGGCGGAGAAGTAGATGCCGGGCGAACGGACGAGCTGCGAGACGACGACGCGCTCGGTGCCGTTGATGATGAAGGTCCCGCGCGGGGTCATGAGCGGGAAGTCGCCCATGAAGACCTGCTGCTCTTTGATTTCGCCCGTCTCGCGATTGACGAAGCGGACCTCGGCGAACAGAGGAGCCTGGTAGGAAACGTCCTTTTCCTTGCATTCGTCGACCGTGTACTTCGGGTCGCCGAACTCATGGGCGCCGAATTCGACGAACATGTCCTTCGAGGAGCTCTCGATCGGGCAGACGGCGTTGAACGCCTCCGTGATGCCTTCGGTCATGAACCACGTGAAGCTGTCCGTCTGGACGGAGATCAGATTGGGCACGTCCATGACGTCGGGGATCTTCGCGAAACTGCGACGATCCCGGTAAACGCTGGCTGGCGTGCGCTTTTCTGCTTTGGCCACAGGTTTTCCTTCCGCTGGTGAACAGATGAGATGCACCAAAAGATGCAAACTTGATATTTAAGCACGCAGAAAAATCAAGTCAAGACTTTTTTTCACGAACTATGTAGCTTCTGTAGTTTTATATGGGCGTGCGCGTCAGGCGACGGGAAGAAGCCGCGTGGCGAGGATCCCGCGGCCGCCCGCGCCCATGCGCACCCATGCGCCTTGGCGCCGGCAACGCCGTGCAGACGGATCCGGTTGCTCCGCGCATGCGCCGTCGAGCACGTGAGGACGCATGCATGAGCATCCTGCGCAGCGCGGCCGCACATCCGCGCGAAGGCTCTTTTTTGCGCATCGGCGTCGATTTAATTCCTTTGAAACGGCACAAACGCGTCATCGAACGGTAAAATACCGCGTTATGTAACTGTAGGAGCATGTCGCCGCGATGCGCAGCCGCATGCATACAAGAAAGGCCGTCCATGGACGCACTCGTCGCCGTAACGGATACCATCGATACGTATATGTACACGTACTTCCTGGTATTCCTCCTCATCTTCACCGGACTGTACTTCTCCATCCGCACGAAGTTCATCCAGTTCCGCGGGTTCAAAGACATGATCAGGCATCTCACGGAGCACAAGCATGTGCCCGGCAAGAAGAGCGTTTCCTCGTTCCAGGCCCTGATGGTCTCCACCGCCTCCCGCGTCGGCACGGGTAACATCGCCGGCGTCGCCACGGCCATCGCCGTCGGCGGGCCGGGCGCGGTCTTCTGGATGTGGGTCATGGCCACCATCTCCTCCGCATCCGCATTCATCGAATCCACCCTCGCGCAGATCTGGAAGGTCCGCGGCGAGAACGGCGAGTTCCGAGGCGGCCCCGCCTACTATATCCAGCAGGCGCTGCACAGCCGCGCGCTCGGCGTCGTCTTCGCCATTTCGCTGCTGCTCTGCTTCGGCCTGGGCTTCAACGGCCTGCAGACCTACAACATGAGCTCCTCGCTCCAGGCGTACATCCCGAACTACACGCAGACCGCGGCCCCCATGGCCCTCGGCATCCTGCTCGCAGTCGTCTTCGCCTTCATCATCTTCGGCGGAACACGGCTCATCAGCTACATGACCTCGGTCATCGTTCCCACCATGGCCGGCGGCTACATCCTTTTGACCATTATTCTCTCGATCATGAACATTGGCGAGCTTCCCGGCATCTTCGCCACCATCGTGACCGAGGCCTTCGATTTCAGCTCCGTCGTCGGCGGCTTCGCCGGCTCGATGGTCGTCCAGGGCATCAAGCGCGGCCTGTTCTCCAACGAGGCCGGCATGGGTTCCGCTCCGAACGCCGCTGCATCCGCATCGGTCTCCCACCCCGTCAAACAGGGCCTGGTGCAGACATTCTCCGTCTTCATCGACACGATCATCATCTGCTCCTGCTCCGCCGTCATGATCATGTTCTTCGTCAACGACAACGTGGACCTCATCGCCTGGGGCGGCGCGACCGGAGAGGCGGCGCTCACCAACATGACGCTCGTCCAGGCCGCCATGCAGAACGGATTCGGCGCGGCGGGCCTGCACTTCATGACGCTCGCGATCTTCTTCTTCGCCTTCTCGAGCCTGATCGGCAACTACTTCTATGCCGAGGGCAACTTCAAATACATCACCGGCAGCAAGCCCGCCCTCTACGTCTTCCGCATCCTGTGCTGCATCGTCATCTTCTTCGGCGCGCAGTCCAACCTCACGCTCGCATGGAACCTCGCGGACATCTTCATGGGCATCCAGGCGACCATCAACATCATCGTCATCCTGATCCTCGGCAAGTGGGCGCTCGCCGCGCTCAAGGACTACGAAGCCCAAAAAGCCCAGGGCATCGACCCGGTCTTCGTCGCGAACGTCATCCCCGGCCTGCCGCAGACCGAGTGCTGGCACGTCGATGCGTCGCATCTCGACGACGCGGTCAAGGACGAGAAGCAGGGCAATCCCATCGCCGAGACGCTGCTCGCCGACGAAGACGCCTAAGGACGCTTCGCGAGAAGGGTTTCCCGCGTCTGAACCATTCACTCGTATTCGAAGCCTCGCATTCTGCGGGGCTTCGTTCGTAGAGGGCTCTTTCACCGAATGCGCCGATGCCCCGGCCTTCCCTGCCGTCTCTTCCTACCGCTCCTCAAGAGAAATATCTCAATATATAGACTTAGATTTCCTGCGTGTATGAAACGAAGATTACAGAACGGTATCGTATTGGCACTCTCGCTTGCAGAGTGCCAATCAAGCTCCTATGCTTCAAGGCGTCAAAAGAAATGCGGCCTGAACGATGGCCGCGACCCCTTGCTAGGAGATGATGATCATGATGCTGGTACCCCGCAATCACGGCTTCTTCGATGACTTCCTGAGCGATCCGTTCGACAGCGTCTTCGGAACCCCTGCCCGCAGCACCGCCCGCAAGCCCCTGCCCACCACGATGAGGACCGATATCAAAGAAACCGACACGACGTTCGAGATCGATATCGACCTGCCCGGCTTCAAGAAGGAAAACGTCCACGCGGAAATCGAGGACGGATACCTGACCATCGAGGCATCCACCGAATCCGAGAACGAAGAGAAGGACGAAGCCGGAACCTATCTGCGCAAGGAGCGCTTCACCGGCAAATGCCGCCGCAGCTTCTATGTCGGAGAAGACATCTCCGAGGAAGACATCCACGCGAAGTTCGAGAACGGCATCCTTTCCGTCACCGTCCCGAAGAAGCAGGCGCTTCCCGAGGTCGAGACCAAGAAGCTCATCTCGATCGACTAGAGCCGCACCTCCATACACCCAACCCGCTTCTCCTTCCCCTTTGACGGCCCCGCGATGCATGCGGGGCCGTCTTCGCATGCAAAGGACATCTTATGACCTGCGGCTCGAACCGTAAGCCGCGTTCTTGCGGTTTCCGAACGCGCTTCCCTTGCGCGCCGTCTTCTTCAGGTCGGCGAGCACATCGCGCTCGTCCGTCCCCTCCATCTGCGCGCGAAGCTTCACCACCTGGTCGCGCAGGCGCGCGGCCTCTTCGAAGTCCATCGACTCGGATGCTGAGGCCATCTCCTCTTCCATGCCCGCAATGATGCGCATCACTTCCCCGCGCGAAAGCTCCGCAAGCACCTTGTTCACGTCTTCGGCCGTACCGACCTCGTTGTTGTCGCCGTCCGTGATGAATCCCATGACGTCGTTGATGGCCTTGCGGATGGTCTTCGGCTCGATGCCGTGCTCTTCGTTGTAGGCCATCTGGATGGCGCGGCGGCGGCGCGTCTCGGTGATCGCGAGATCCATGGAATCGGTGATCTTGTCGGCGTACATGATCACCTTGCCCGACACGTTGCGCGCGGCGCGGCCGATCGTCTGGATCAGGCTGCGATGATTGCGCAGGAAGCCTTCTTTATCGGCATCGAGGATTGCGACGAGCGTGACCTCCGGCAGGTCGAGCCCCTCGCGCAGCAGGTTGATGCCGACGAGCACGTCGAATTCACCTTTACGCAGGTCGCGAAGGATTTCCACGCGCTCGAGCGTACCGATGTCGCTGTGCATGTATCGCGATCGGATTCCCTGGTCAAGAAGGTGATCGGTCAGATCTTCGGCCATTTTCTTCGTAAGCGTCGTGATGAGCACGCGTTCATGGGCGTCCGAGCGTGCGCGCGCCTCGTCGATGATGTCGTCGATCTGGCTGGCTATCGGGCGTACCTCGATTTCGGGATCGAGGAGCCCCGTCGGACGGATGATCTGCTCGACACGCCGCTCGCTCACGCGGTTCTCGTAATCGCCCGGAGTCGCCGACACGTAGATGAACTGAGGAACGCGTTCCTCGAACTCGTCGAAGCGCAGCGGGCGGTTGTCAAGGCAGCTCGGAAGGCGGAACCCATGCTCGGCGAGCGTGACCTTCCTGCTGCGGTCACCCTCGTGCATGCCTCTGATCTGCGGAACCGTCACATGGCTCTCGTCGATGATGCAGAGGAAGTCGTCCGGGAAATAATCGATGAGCGTATACGGCGGCTCGCCGGGGCTGCGGCCGTCGAGATGGCGCGAATAGTTCTCGATGCCGGAGCAGAAGCCCATGGTTTCGAGCATCTCGAGATCGTAGTTGGTGCGCATCTCGAGCCGCTGCGCCTCGAGGAGCTTGCCTTCGGCGCGCAGCTGCTCAAGGCGCCCGCGCAGCTCCTCCTGGATCGTGCCGATCGCCTTCCGCATCTTGGGACGCGCCGTGACATAGTGCGATGCGGGCCAGATGGGAATAGCCTCGAAGCTCATCAGCATCTCGCCCGTGAGATTGTCGATCTCTTGGATGGATTCGATCTCGTCGCCCCAGAACTCGATGCGCAGCGGATTGTCGGCATACGGAGGGAAGACGTCGAGCGCATCTCCGCGCACACGGAAGGTGCCGCGCGACAGCTCGTAATCGTTGCGATCGTATTGGATGTCGATGAGCTGATGGATCACGTCGTCGCGCTCGGCAGGCTTCTGCCGGTCGACGAACACGGCCATGCCGGCGTAGTCCATCGGACTTCCGATGCCGTAGATGCAGCTCACGGAGGCGACGACGATAACGTCGCGACGGCTGAGCAGGCTTGAGGTCGCGGCATGGCGCAGCTTCTCGACCTCTTCGTTGATGGAGGCGTCCTTCTCGATGAACGTGTCGGTCTGAGGCACGTAGGCTTCCGGCTGATAGTAGTCGTAATAGCTGACGAAATAGACGACCGCGTTATGGGGGAAGAACTCCTTGAGCTCGGCGGCGAGCTGGGCGGCGAGCGTCTTGTTCGGCGCCATGACGAGCGTGGGCTTCTGCACGGCCTCGATGGTCTTCGCCATCGTGAACGTCTTGCCCGACCCCGTCACGCCGAGAAGCGTCTGATAGCGCAGACCGCGCTCGACGCCTTCGGCGAGCGACGCGATGGCCTGAGGCTGATCGCCCGACGGTTCGTAGGGGGACACGACCTTGAACGGTTCGCTCGATAGGCGCACCTCGGGAAGCTTGCCTTCCATGACGGCGCCTTCGATGTTCTTGAGATGGCTGGACATGCGTGAACTCCTCCGTCGTGCGTCCGCCCGCCTGCACGGTGCAGGCGGGAACGTTTCGGCTTATCGTACGTCTGATGGGGATGCGCGGCGCGCACCAGGGGAAGACCCCGTCAGAACATCGACGAGACGGCGGACCTGCTTCTCGACGTCCTCGACGCGGCCGTCGTTCGCGATCGTATAATCGGCCCATGCGCGCAGCGTGGCCTCGTCCGGCTGGCGCGACGCCCGCGCACGGGCATCCTCTTCGCGCTGCCGGCCGCGCGCGACAACGCGGGCGATACGGGTCTCGAGAGGGGCCACGACGGCGACGACGGCATCGGACCAAGGATACCGTTCATGCGTGGCTTCCCCTGCGCTCACCTCGACCGCGACGAGAGGATGCGTGAACGCGAGCGCCTCGGAACGTGCGCGGGCAGCCTCGATGATGGCGGGATGCGTTATCCCGTTGAGCGTCTCGGTTCCTTCGGGCGTCGAGAACGCCGCACGCGCAAGCGCGGCAGTATCGACGCGTCCGTCGGAATCGACGACGTCCGGACCGAACGCATGCGCCAGGGCGAACGCGACGTCAGGATCGCGCAGAACGTCGCGCCCGATGGCGTCCAGATCGACGACCGCCGCTCCATAATCGGACATGAGGCGCGCAACCAGGCTTTTTCCGGAACCGATCCCGCCTGCCACTATGACGATGGGCGCGCGTCCGCTCATGCGCCGACTCCTTTCGATGCGCCGTGCATCTCTTCCTCGGTACGCGATACTACCTCATCTACGCATACGAAGAACCCGGCGTCCATGATGCACGGACGCCGGGTTCTTCAAGACCGGACCGCCTTGCTTGATGAGACGGTCAGATCGATGGGTGCGAGAGGTGCTTACTCCGCAGCGGCTTCGGACTCTTCGTCCTTGCGGTCCTTCTTGCGGGGCTGGCGAGGCTCGGCCTGAACGGTCTCATCGATTTCGATTTCGATACCCAGCTCTTCGGCGGCGGCCTTCATCGACAGGGAGATGCGGCGACGGTCGGGGTTGACCTCCATGACCTTCACCTTGACCTCCTGGCCGACCTTGACGACCTGAGCCGGGGTCTCGATGCGGCGAGGAGCCATCTCGGAGATGTGGACCAGGCCTTCGACATTGCTGCCGAGTTCGACGAATGCTCCGAACGGAACGATCTTGGTGACCTTGCCGTCGATGACGGAGCCGACCGGATAGGACTCGACGAGCTTGATCCACGGATCAGGCGTGGTCTGCTTGAGGCCGAGGGAGATGCGCTCGCGGCTCAGATCGACGTCCAGAACCTCGACCTCCACTTCCTGGCCGACCTTGACGACCTCGGAGGGATGGTTGACGTGGTTCCAGGAAAGCTCGGAAATGTGGACCAGGCCGTCGATGCCGCCGAGATCCACGAATGCGCCGAAGTCGACGATCGAGGAGACGGTGCCCTTGAGGCGCATGCCCTTGGTGAGCTTGCTGAGGATTTCGGCGCGCTCGTTCTTGCGGCCCTCTTCGAGGAGGACGCGGCGGGAGAGCACGACGTTGTTGCGGTTGCGGTCCATCTCGATGACGCGGGCCTCGAGCTCGGTGCCGAGATACATGTCGAGATCCTTGACGCGACGCAGGTCGACGAGGGATGCAGGCAAAAAGCCGCGCAGTCCGATGTCGATGATCAGGCCGCCCTTGACGACTTCGATGACTTCGCCGGTGACGGCTTCGCCGGCCTTGAACTTCTCTTCGACGCTGATCCAGGCGCGTTCGTACTCGGCGCGCTTCTTGGACAGAATGAGACGGCCTTCCTTGTCTTCCTTCTGGAGAACGAGGGCCTCGATCTCGTCGCCGAGGGCGACGATCTCGGAGGGATCGGCATCCTTGCGGATGGAGAGCTCGCGGGAAGGAATGACGCCTTCGCTCTTGAACCCGATGTCGAGCAGAACCTCGTCATGCTCGATCTGCACGACGGTGCCCTTGACCAGATCGCCTTCGTCGAAGTCGGTCAGGGTGCCATCGATCATCGCGTTCATCTGCTCGTCGCTGATGTCCTCGAAATCGATGACGGACGTGTTCTTGATGTCGGTCAAAACGGACCCCTTTCAAGCACAGGGACCCTTCGCCATGGTGGTTGAATACAACATGTCTCGGGGGCCTACAGTTGCGGTTCCCGCGTGCTTTTGCATGCGGGGCCTGCCATCTCTCAGACAAGCCGTTGCATTGTACCATAGCCCCCATGCGCTCCCACCCTCGAAGAGACCTTCCCCAAACCCTCCGAAATTCCTGCTGAAACCCTGCTTTCTACCGCCGCGCATGCACAAGGCATCGGACATCGCCGTATGGAATCGCCTGCGTCATCCGCCTGAGGGCGCGCGCAGCCGGGCCGGTCATGGTCGCAGGCTCGGTCCCGATGCTCGCTCGAAACCTATCCGCGCGCAGTCGAGGCGACTTCGATCAGCATGCGCGCCTTCGTATCCGGAAAGACCTCGATTCCCGCCTTCTTGAAGAGCGCGGCCGTTATGCCGTCGCCGGCGACGAGCCGACCCGAGAAGGTCCCGTCGTAGACGCTCCCGCATCCGCACGACGGGCTCTTGCCTTTGAGAAGGGCATGCGTGCAGCCGGCATCGAGCGCATACGCAAGGCAGGACCCGGCCCCGCGGACGAACGCGTCGGTCACATCCTCGCCCGCGCACGACATGACCCGTCCGCCGCTGATTTCAGCGGGGTCACGCGGCACGGGCAGCCCGCCTGCTGTCTCGGGGCAGAGGGGCACCAGGTCGAACGCGGCCTCGAGCTGCGCGAGGCAATCCAGGCGATGGTGGCCTCCCCGATACGTGCACGGCTCCCCCATCAGGCAGGCGCTGATGGCAAGCTTCGGTTTCGGCGGCACGGCGGCTCCTTAAGGATCGATGGCGGTCCGTTCGCCCCTATCTTACGCGAACCTTGCCAATCGCTGATTCGACCGAGCGATTCCGACATGATATGTTGACACGGCCCGACGGCGCGAATACGGCGAAGCGCGCTTCCCCTACGGCGCCGGGCCGCATCTCGCCCATCTCTCCGCCCGCGGGCGGCTTCTCGGAAGGCAGGCCATGACCCAGTTCCTCGCGACATTAGGCATCTCGTCGGAAAGCGAGTTCGCACGCGACCTTCTCATGGCCGTCGTCATCGTCGTCGTCACAGCGGCGCTCGCCCACGTCGCCGCCAAGGCTCTGCGCCACCTGTTGGACAAAGACGCGACGCCCCTGCCGTCCACAAGCCTCATCGTCAATGTCGTACGCGGTGCCATCTGGGCTATCGGCATCAGCGTGATGCTCGATGCCTGCTTCGACGTGAACGTGAACGCGCTCGTGACCGCCCTAGGCGTCGGAGGCGTCGCCTTATCGCTCGGATTGAAGGACACGCTCTCCAACTTCATCGGCGGCCTTCAGATGACGCTCATGGGCATCGTCGTGCCGGGCGACCACATCGAAGTCGGCGGAGATGCCGGCGTGGTGCAGGACGTGAACTGGCGCCATACCACCATTTCGAACCGTCTCGGCGAAACGGTGGTCATACCGAACTCGGTCATCGCGACGACCGCCCTCGTCCAGCTCCCCCCGGCGGAACGCGTCTCGGTGCCCTTCGCCGTGACGGGCGACGCGCATGATATGCGTGCCGTGAAGCGGGACATAGAAGCATCCGCCAAACAGGCCGCCGAATCCGTATGCCCCATCACAGAGGGACCTCATGCCTCCTTCTCCGAAATCACCGAATACGGATTCAAGGGCAAGCTCGTCCTGAGCATCGACGACCCTGCGCATGCGAACGACGTCATCGACGCTGTGATCACGGCTATCGCGCCCATGACGCGCCGCGAGACGCATGCGGGCGAAGGCGCCGAGTAGCATTTCCGCCGCAGCCGCCCCTCCTTCCTCCTCCGCTCGTCGCGCTCTCGAACGTTCCTGCCGATGAAACTGGTACATTTATGCACCGATCCGCGGGCCGCAGGGAGACGGCACGCCCGTCACGGAAAGCATGCCATGAAGAAGATAGTCACGAGCCTGCCCTTCATCCTTCTCGTATCCGTCGTCGTCGGCATCGTCCTCGGACTCGTCTCGAACGAATCCGTCATGAACGTCGTGGTCACCGTCAAATACGTGCTGAGCCAGATCATCATGTTCTGCGTGCCGCTCATCATCATCGGATTCATCGCGCCGTCCATCACCAAGCTCGGCTCGAACGTTTCGCGCGTCTTGGGGGTCGCCGTCGTCATCGCCTACCTCTCGTCCATCGGCGCCGCGCTCTTCTCGACCGTCGCCGGATACGCGATCATCCCCCATCTCTCCATCGCCACGACAGTCGACGGCCTCAAGGAGCTTCCAAACGTCGTCTTCCAGCTCGATATTCCTCAGATCATGCCGGTCATGAGCGCGCTCGTGCTGGCCATCCTGCTCGGCTTGGCCACCGTCTGGACGCGCGGCGAGACCATGGCGAAGCTGCTCGACGAATTCCAGAAGATCGTGCTCGCCATCGTGATGAAGATCGTCATCCCGCTGCTGCCCGTCTTCATCGCCTCGACGTTCTGGTGCCTGTCGTACGAAGGAACCATCACCAAGCAGCTGCCTGTCTTCCTCGCGGTCATTCTCATCGTCATCGTCGGGCACTACCTCTGGCTTGCGCTGATCTACGGTGTGGCCGGCGCGTATTCGGGCAAGAACCCGCTGAACGTGCTAAGGCGGTACGGACCCGCGTACCTGACGGCCATCGGCACGATGTCTTCCGCCGCGACGCTCGCCGTGTCGCTCCAGTGCGCCGAGAAGGCCGAGCCGCTGCGCAAGGACATGGTGCGCTTCGGCATTCCCCTGTTCGCGAACATCCACCTGTGCGGCTCCGTCCTGACCGAGGTGTTCTTCTGCATGACCATCTCCCAGATGCTCTACGGATTCATCCCGAACATCGCGACGATGGTGCTCTTCTGCCTTCTGCTCGGGATCTTCGCCCTCGGGGCGCCCGGCGTTCCCGGCGGCACGGTCATGGCATCCTTGGGCTTGGTTGCAGGCGTGCTCGGATTCGATGCGACCGGCACGGCGCTGATCCTTACCATCTTCGCGCTGCAAGACAGCTTCGGAACCGCCTGCAACGTGACGGGCGACGGCGCGCTCACGCTGTTTTTGAGCGGATATGCCGACAAGAAGGGCATCGCCGAGGTCACCGAGTCGGGAAATATCTTCTAAGTGCGAACCCGTGCGGCCGAGCGCATGCGCCGGGTACCCGCATCCTAGAGCGAATTCGATTCTTGGCCTCGGCATTCGTCGCAGATGCCCGAGAATACGACCGTGAACGAATCGATGTCCATCGGCGCGTCGCCGCGAACGAGGGATGGAATCGAGATGCCGTCGTTCAATTCCACGTCGACCACCTTCCCGCAGCGCACGCAGATTCCATGCCCGTGCGCATCGAGGCGCCAGTCGAAGCGATCCGCGGCATCGGGCACGCTGATCCGCTGGATACGCCCTGCATCGGCGAGAACGTTCAGGTTGCGATAGACGGTCGCGCGGGAGATGGACGGATGCTTCCCGCGCACGGTCTCGAAGACATCGATGGCGGTCGGATGGTCGTTCGATGCGCGCACGGCCTCGAGAACGAGCGAACGCTGAACGGTTTGACGGGTATCAGGACGCATGGGCCGCGCCTTCCTCCCGTTCCTCGCGTTCGAGCACGAGCCGCATGGCCGCGATGGCGCATTCGATCTGACCGTCGTCAGGTTCGTTCGTCGTCAGATACTGCATCTGCATGCCGGGCCATAAGATAACTTTGACCAGCGGATTATCGGGATGGCTGCCCGCCCACTTCACCGTGATCTCGTAGCTTAGGCCCGCGATGAGGG
This sequence comes from Slackia sp. CM382, assembly GCF_000293015.1. Taxonomy (NCBI): domain Bacteria; kingdom Bacillati; phylum Actinomycetota; class Coriobacteriia; order Eggerthellales; family Eggerthellaceae; genus Slackia; species Slackia sp. CM382. The sequence continues at coordinate 260,571 of NZ_ALNO01000007.1, read as the reverse complement.
GCATGAGCAGGATCCGCACGACGATGACCAGCGCAAGCTTAGGAGCGCCGTCGGGAACGCCCCAGGCGGAGATGAGCGCGTTCAAGGGCGTGAGGGTATACACGATGATCGCGATGATCATGACCATGATGAGGAACGCGGTGCCGCACCGCACGTGCAGTCGCGGAAACGACCGCGCGTTCTCGGCGGTCAGCGGAAGCCCGTGCTCGAAGCAGTGGATGGTCTTGTGCTCGGCGCCGTGATAGCCGAACATGTCGCGGACGTCCTTCATATGGCCGATGAGCCAGATATAGAACACGAAGATGGCGACACGTACGATGCCGTCGACGATATTCCATGCGAACGTATGCGCATCGTACTCGCCGACGATGGCGTTCGCGAGGAACGCAGGCAGCACGACGAAGAGCATGACGCCCAGTATAAGGCCGATGACCAGGGAGATAGTGACTTCTTTGCCGCCGAAGCCGCCATCGCCCGAACGCTTTCCGGCCTTCGTGGATGGAGCCTCTTTCGAGGCTGCGGGCGCGCCGTCGGCATCGGACATGCCGGAGGCGTCGAAGACATCCGCGCAAGGCGCCGTCGACGGGGATGCCGGCATATCGGCAAGAACCGCGCCGTCGGCGCCGGCGCACGCGATGGAAGCGGGCGTCGACGAGGAGGACGATTCCCCGCCGGCATCCTCGGCGAATTCCGCGAAGGCATGCTCCGCCGCGATGCCCGAGGCCTTGTAGCTGAGCGCGAGGCTTTCGACGAACGCACGGCATCCGCGCACGACGGGCCAATGCATCCAGGAGTTCCTGCGACGGCCGCTTGCAAGGTCATGTTCCTCGGTATAGATGGAGCCATCGGGCTCGCGCACGGCCACGGACCAGTTGTATTTCCCGCGCATCATGATGCCGCCCAGCAGGGCTTGCCCGCCCACATGCGTCTTCAGCGGACCGTCTTCGGCGAAGGCCCTGTTCAAATCGCTTTCGGTGCGGGCTTTCGGCATAGGTTACGGCCTCACGATCTTAGGATACGGATTCTTGCAGGTCATCTTCCCCTCGTGGCAGCCCTCGCGCACGCACGACGGGCCCGCGTCCATGAAGATGAACGGAGCGGTCGGACGCGCGAGCTCGAGCATCTTCCATGCGAGCTCGCGAATTTCCCATTGCGCGCGATTGCAGCAGCGCAACGAGAAGAAATTGAGTAAGGAGCGAACGTTCATCGTGATGACGATCTTGGATTCCGTCGCATTCGGAAGCAGGTAGCGCGCATCTTCTGCAGGGACGCCCGCGGCAAGGAGCTTCTCGTAGGCCTGCACGGCCGCATCGACGGCCGCATCGAAGACGCGCGAGAGCTCAGGGTCGGACGATACGGAATCGGGCGTCACGTATGGGACGCCTTCTTTGAACTTGACGTAGCGCTGCGACTGCTGATTGAAGCTTGCGATGCGATGACGCACCAGCTGGTGCGTCAAGGCGCGCGAGACGCCTTCGACCGCGAACGTATAGCTTGCGTGTTCGAGCGTCGAATGGTGGCCGCTTTTCAGAATCGTTGAAAGCACGCTGGTCACACGCTCTGCAGGCATGGTCTCCATCAGCTCGGCGGCGCCGACGGGCGCATAGCACAGGCGTGCGGCCGTGGCGATGGCGCGCTCGGGTTCGGGCGTATGGTACAGCAGTTCTACGTGCATGGGACGGCCATCCTTCTGTGCCTGGGAAGCGAGCGGAATGCATGCCACGATACAAGAAGGCGGCACCTGAAAGATGCCGCCCATAAGTAATTCGGAAAAACCGCAACGGAAGCGTCAGTTCTTCGATTCAAGCCCTTCGAAGAACGCTTCCCACTTCGCGAACGAATCGCGGCTGATGGTGTGTTCCATCTGGCATGCCTCGTAGTTCGCAAGCTCCGGTTCGATGCCGAGCGTCTCGTTCAGGAACTTATAGAGCTTGTTATGCTTGCGCCAGATATACGAGCCGTATTCCTCGCCTTCTTCGGTGAGCGTGACGTCGCCGTAGTACGGCTGTTCCACATAGCTTTTCGCCTTGAGGGTCGTGAGGGCCTTGGAAACCGACGCCTTGGAGACGTCGAGCTTGTTGGCAAGGTCGACCGCGCGGATGGGCTTGCGTTCCGGCCCCGCAAGATCGACGATGGCTTCGAGGTAGTCTTCGAGCGAATGGCTCAGGACCTCGTCTTCGCGAGACTCGAGCATTGTTTCGGTGGGAGCGTTCGTCATGTCAGACCCTTCCTGCGTCCACGCATGCCTGCTTCACGCGAAATACGCGACTGCAAGACCCCGTGGAGGCTCGGCGGCTCTCAGGTTCGAACCCTCGAGGCGCATCGGTAATACTGCACGATGGTGATACTGCTTGCATTCTAGCAAGAAATCCTTCCGCCAAGCTCCGCGTTTGCGAATGCCGGACGGAAGAATGCATTCTTCGAACGGAACATGCGGCCGAAGATTTCGACCCGTCATGCGGCAACGACTCGAAGGCCCCTCCTGCACGCACGACGGGATCTCCGTCCCGTTAAGCATTCCTGTCAAGAATGCGACTCAAGGTCGCGGCGGACGTCTTCCATCATCTTCTCCGCCGCGCTGCATTCCCCGGTATATTCGGCGTTGCAATCCTGATGGCCGCACTGATCCTTATACCCGCACGTGCCCTTCTTCCGATAGTACCTGATAGACAGGGTCACGAGACCGATGAGCACGAGCAGGATGATGAATGTCGAGAAGTTCATGACCTCATCCTCCTTTCACAGGATCGTTCGTTTTCTCATCGCATAACGTACATCGGGCCCCGAACGCATGCGCCCAGGGCCCGATAGAAACGACGGAATCGCTACGCGTTCTCTACGGCCGCTTCATCCTTCTTGTCCTCGAAATGAGGCATGGGACGGAAGAGCTGGAAGAGGATGCCTGCGAGGGCGATGACGGCGATGACGGTGCCGATGCCGAAGCCCTGGCCCGAGAGCAGCATGCCGAGCTGGTAGATGATCAGACCGACGACATACGCGAACCCGGTCATATACCCGAGCGCGATCCACGTCCACTTGGCATTGCCCATCTGGCGCCAAATGGTGCCGATGGCAGCGAAGCACGGCGCGCACAGCAGGTTGAACGCGCAGAACGCCATGATCGCGGGGGCTGATCCGCCGAACATGGCGGCGAAGGACGACCACAGCGACGGGTCGGTCTCGCCGACCTCGGATCCGAGACTCGTGAGAATGCCCATCGTGGCGACGACGTTCTCCTTGGCGACGAGTCCGGTGACGCTCGTGACGGTAGCCTGCCAGTCGCCGAAGCCGAGCGGGATGAAGATCCAGGCAAGACCCTTGCCCAGGTACGCCATCAGGCTGGAATCCATCTGGGTTTCCCGATCGATGAGGCCGAACGATCCCTCGCCGAACCCGAAATTGAGCAGGAACCAAATGACGATCGTGGATAGGAAGATGATGGTACCGGCTTTGATGCAGTAGCTCTTGATGCGATCCCACGAAGACTGCAGGACGAAACGCGCCGTGGGAACATGGTACTGGGGAAGCTCCATGACGAACGGCGTTGCCTCGCCGGCGAACAGGCGCGTCTTGCGCAGCATGATGCCGGAGACGATGATCGCCGTGACGCCCATGAAGTAGAACAGCGGAGCGACCCACCAGACCGTGCTGTCCTCGGCGCCGGCAAGGGCACCGAAGACCAGAGCGATGATCGGCAGCTTGGCCGAGCACGGAATCATGGTCGTGGTCATGATCGTCATATGACGATCCTTCTCGCTCTCGATCGTCTGAGTGGACATGACGGCAGGCACGCCGCAGCCGGAGGCGATGAGCATGGGGATGAAGCTCTTGCCCGACAGACCGAACTTGCGGAAGATGCGGTCCATGACGAACGCGACGCGCGACATGTAGCCGCATCCTTCGAGGAACGCCAGGAAGAGGAAGAGCACGAGCATCTGCGGAATGAAGCCGAGAACGGCGCCGACGCCCGCGACGATGCCGTCGATGATCAGCGACTGGAGCCAAGGAGCGGCGTCGACCGATTCAAGGGCGCCGGTCACCACGGTGGGGACGCCGTTGACCCAGGTTCCGAACTCGGACGGATCGGGAGCTTCCGCGCCCGCCTCTTTGGCGGCCGCCGTCGCCTCTTCGAAGCCGTCGCCTCCGGAAATGAAGAACCCATCGCCGAACAGGCTGTCGTTGACCCAGTCGGTCGCACCCGTGCCGACCGTGGAGATGGAGACGTAGTAGACGATGAACATGACCAGGATGAAGATCGGCAGGCCGAGCCAACGGCTCGTGACGATGCGGTCGATCTTCTGCGTGGCGGTCAGGGTCTTGCCGGAGCGCTTGACGGTCTCATCGACGATATGCGCGATGGCGTCGTAGCGTTCTGACGTGACGATGGACTCCGCGTCGTCGTCGAACTGGCTCTCAAGGCCTTCTCGAACGGCCTTGGCCTTCGCGAGGACGTCCTTGCCCGGCTTGAGCGTCGCGATGGCGCGCTCCTCATGCTCGAAGAGCTTGATGGCGTACCAGCGACGAAGGTAATCCGGCGTGGCGGTCAGGGTCTTCTCGATTTCGGCGAGCGCGTCTTCGACGGCGGCGTCGAACCTGAAGGCGGGTTTGGCGGCCACGCCGGCGTTCGCCGCCTTGATCGCCTCGTCGAGAAGCTCGTCGAGGCCCTTGTTATGCAGGGCGCTCGTCGTGACGACGGGGCACCCCAGCATCTTCGAGAGCTTCGCCAGGTCGATCTTGTCGCCGTTCTTCTCGAGGAGGTCGGCCATGTTCAGCGCGACCACCACGGGGAGGCCGAGGCTGACGATCTGCGTGGTGAGATACAGGTTGCGCTCGAGGTTGGTCGCGTCGACCAGATTGACCACGCAGTCGGGACGTTCGTCGATGAGGTAATCGCGCGCGACGATCTCCTCGGGCGAGTACGGGGAGAGAGAGTAAATGCCCGGCAAGTCCGTGATGGTCACGGTCTTGTCGCGTAGGTACTTTCCTTCTTTCTTCTCAACAGTGACCCCGGGCCAGTTGCCAACGTATTGGTTCGCGCCCGTGAGCTTGTTGAACATTGTGGTCTTGCCGCAATTGGGATTGCCTGCAAGAGCAATGCGGATAGCCATTTCATTCCTTCCTTACCTTATTCGGTCAACTCTCGTTAACCCCGATGCCGTAAAAAACCGCTTGAAGCGGTCCTTGCCCATCGGCATCTTGTTTCACGGCCGACGTCGTTCGCCGCCGCTACGCGAGCGGCTCGACGACGACGTTCTGAGCCTCGTCCTTGCGAAGCGAGAGCTCGTAGCCGCGCACGGTGTATTCGACCGGATCGCCCATAGGAGCGACCTTGCGCACGAACACTTCCGCGCCCTTGGTGACGCCCATGTCCATGATGTGCTTCTTGACGGCGCCGGATCCCGTGATCTTCAGGACCTTGGCCTTGCCGCCGACGGGAATCTCCTTGAGCGTGACCTGTTTCGTCTCCATCGTTCTTCCCCCTTCCTTTTTCGATTGGATAGTGGCTATCGCAACGCCGCCCCCATTGCGGGAAGCGGCGTGCAATACGAGTTACGCTAGCCCACGATGATCTTGCGAGCCATGTTCTTATCGAGGCCGATGCTGGCGCCCTTCACCTGCACGATGATGTTGCCGGCATTCTGGGACGCGATCGTCACGGAAGCGCCCTCCACGAACCCCATGTTCTCAAGGTGGTGGTGGAGCTTCTCGTCCGCATGGATGCTCACGATGGTCGCGCTTTCGTTCACATGAAGAAACGAAAGCGGCATGCTCGGCATGCTGACGCCCGTCGATGCATTATGCGCGCCTGCGGAAAGAGCGGTATCTTCCATGCCTGCACCTCCTTCTCATCATCCTTCGCACGAATGCCGTGCGAAGTAAACTCGACAAACTAAGGCATTATAGTAATCCTCAACTAACTAAAAAGTAAACTACGGATATTTATTCCATACGGCTCGTCCCGAGATGCTCAAGAAGCCATGGGGCTGAGCGAGATCCTCACGACGAACGAAAGCTCTCCCGAAGCGGAACCGAGGTTCAACGACGATAGGGCGGGCGCGGCACGTTCCGGCCGTACATCCCCCTCCGGCGAACCCGGATCGCTCGGCGCATGAGATACCTGCCGAGAGGCGCTCCGTCGAAGCTCATGCGCCTCTTCGCCGCTTCCTGCTCCTGAGCCATCGACGCCCGATTCCACGGCACCGGCCTCGTCTCTCGTGAAATCATGCAGGCATCCGTAGCACCTATCCATGTCGTCGAAGCAACGCGAGCCGCATATAGGACACTCTTTCATTCATTTCTCCTTCATCGATATGGGATCTTGAAAAACGGCTCGCGAAGAGCGAAGCCTTTCCCCGCCTGCGATCGCACGTGAAGGCGCACGCTGCGCGCATGACGTCCTCGGCCTTGTCGAGGCGCCTTCCCCTCAGCTGCCATCGCGCTTGAAGACGCACGGTCGAAACGGGCGCGACCCGCCCGCCCCGATTACGGGGAATCGTCACCGGCCGCGCACGCGCAGCATCGGCCCTCGAAATCGCGAAACGCGCTCTGTCCCGGCAGGAACCAGGCCTTTTCCTCACGCGCGAATCGTTCGCATACGAATCGGGCGCCGCGCACCGCAAGGTGCCGATTCGGCGGAACTCCTCGAAAGGAGGCGAGAGCCCTTCCTCGCGCATCGAAGAATGCGACGTCTATCGAGGCGCGCATGCCGAACGTGTGGATGCTTCCGCACGGCACGAGCACGACCATCGCATTCCACGACTGATCGCGCGCGATCAGTCCGCGCAGGCGCGCGGTCCAGCGGAAAAGAACGACCGCATCCCCGATCACACGACCACCCCCTTTCTGTACGGGCTTACGACCAGGCTGCATTCGTGCGTGAGCATCGGCATCTCGATCCCGAAGATGCTTGTGGGAACATGAAGCCCCACCAAGGAAGGATCGAACGAGAACGTGGCCGTATACCGCATGTGGCCGAGCCCCGTGCGCGACCGATCGACCGAGATGCACGATCGATCGATGCCCGTCGCAGCCGCTATGCGATCCGCGATTTCAGCCGATGCCGCGGCGTCGTTCCCGTCGTCTGCCTCAAGCCGCATAGCGTTCCTCGCTGCACCGTCGAACGATGCGCAGAACCCCATGTAGGCGACGCTAAGGCAGGCGATTGCCGCGATCATCGCGATAACGGGAAACGCGACGGCGAACTCGACGGTCATCTGACCCGCTATGCGCTTCTCCGATCTCATGGCGCCGCCTCCTTCACACGCATGATCGCTTCGGCCAAGGGACCGTCGACCCGGTCGAGCACATGCCTCGTATTGATGACCACCGGTTTCGGAGCCCCCGTGCTCGCAGGCTCGAGGCCGATATCCCGAATGCGCCTCGTCAGCTCATCGGAGGCCCAGGTTCCAAGTCCGCTCGGTCCGATGAGGGGAATGCCGTTCAAGATCGATTCGATTCCGGATGCGAGCGCGTCCACGCCTCCCCCGTACGCATCGATCATCACGCCCCAGATTCCCAAAGCCACGTCTCCTCCCGCCACGAGCTCGGAGTCGACTTCCTCGCGCGCTCCGTCGAGCAAGGACGCCATGACGTTCTCGGACGGATCTTCCACGCATGTGCTCGCCGAGATGGCCGTAAACGAGCCCAGATCGCCGGGCGCGGTGACGAACGCCGCCGGCGCTTCGGCGCTCGCATCGGCCGATACGGCGACGACGACGCCGAACCTGCCGGGAGGAAACGCCTCGATTCGATACGAAACGGCGTCGGCAAGAGCCTGGCCCAGCGCGTCGAACGTATTCGTGACGAGATCCTTCGCCTCGTTCGTCTTCTCGACTGCGGCCTTCTTGGACGACTCGTATTCCTCTGCGGCATCCGCGACGATGCGATAGTGGTATTCGAAGCCATTATCGATCGAGGACGAAGCCGCCATGACCCTTCCCATGTACGACGCGTTCACGCCGCAATGCGGACATACCTCGAGCGTTCCCGCATCGATATGAGAGAGGGATCCCATGCCCGCCGAACCGGATTCCGCAAGAGACGGGCATCCCGACCAGGCGCAGAGGTATCGATGGGCACCGCCGCTCACCGGGAAGAGCGGGTCGGTGTACAGCGACGTGCGCTTCAACTCGTCGGCGTTCTTCGGCAGCAGCGGAAAATAGAGGTCGGGCTCCGACACGCCGTCGTCGTACGCCCTCCCGCGGGCGAGCTCGTCTATCGCGAAATCGTAGAACCTCTTGCGCAGCGCGCTGCGCACCTCTTCCTCCATGCTGGCCGAAGCAGGACGTTCCTGGTCGTAGCGGCATCGGTAATATGCGCGCGCACGTTCGAGGGCGACGGAGAACGTCCAGGTCGCACTCGATTCATACAAAGGATTGTCGATCGGCGGGATAGTCGACAGGGTTTCGGCCCTCTCGCGCATGCATGCGCCTGGGTACGCCCCGCAATCCGCCTCGAACCCGCGCTCGAGCGCCTCGTTCGCGCGCGTCGACGCTTCGTCCGCCTCTTTGGCCAGCCGCTCGGCTTCCTCGGCGTTCGATTCGGCCGTATCGGAGGCGTCTTTGAGAGAAGCAGGGTCGGGCACGTCTATGGCCTCGCCTTTCCAGGGCACGACCTCCACGTATCCCAACAGATGCAGATCGTCCGAAGCGTTTTCCAGAATGACCGCCTCGGCGGATGCGACGGCGAGGGCGGGCAGCGCGGCCTGGGCCGCGTTCAGGGATTCCGAGAAGCGTTTCGCAACCGCGGAACGCTTCTCTATGACCTTCGCTCCCGCTTCCACGAGCCGTTCTCCCAGAGGAGCGGCCGCAGGAACGCAGCAGCAGACGGTGCCGACTCCCAGCAGGACGATTCCCGTCAGGGACATGCTCAGCAACGTGGCATCTGCCACCTTGACGGCTCTATCGAACTCGGCGACCTCGTTCTCCGCCGCCAACGCCGCGGCGTCGGCGATCGACTGGATGGAAGATGTGCGCGATTGCGCCTCGTACGCCCAAGCCGACATGCACACGAGCGAGCACGTGAGAAGAACGGCCAGCGCCGCGCCGACCGTCGTGTAGCCATCCTCCCTGAAAAACAGGCCCATCGCCCCTTTTACGCGGTATCCTGCGCGCCGCTGCTTCGACCGGTGCTTCACACCTTCTCCTCCCAACGCGATACCCAGACCGACGGCGCAAGCCCCGACTCGACCTCGGCCAGCCATTCGTCTTTCGTCAATGAATCCTCGACGCTCACTTCGCAGCATCCGTCCGCATCCGCGAACCCGGCCGCACCGGCCGCGAAGCCCAGCAAGGGCAGGAGCTTCACGCGGTGCGCGATGCTCACATGCACGACGGAGGACGTCTCGTCCCCTTCGACCGCGATGTCCCACGGGCCTGCATGAAACGCCGGGACATCCGGCACTCCGGACAGCCGGTACGCTATGAAATCCTTCGCCCACGCCTCGTGGCCAGGTTCGAGGGTTTCGAGAACCCTGCACCCATCGGCTGCCGATGCCTGCATGGCGAGGCGTCCGAACAGGATGAACGAAGGTTGAAGGACAAGGAGGGCCGCAATGCAGAGCACCGGTATGAGAAGCGCCGCTTCGACGGTCGCCTGACCGAAGGCTCCGCCAACAAGACATCGAAAACGCAGGTCAGAGCATCGCAGCATAGACAAGACCTCCTGGAATCCTGCTCATGAGGGATTCGACGATCCCTTGGGACAAACCCTCCCCTGAAGAGAATCTCCAGAAGACCCCGAGCGCAATGAAGATCGCCGTCGCGACGGAAAGGGCCACGGCGTATTCGACGGTGGATTGGCCCGCATCTCCGACACGTGCACGCCTGAAAAAGCCCATCGGATTGCGCGGCAGGCCCGTCGCGAGCCGCCGGCGCGCATCCGCACCGCACCGCTTCATAGCCCGTTTATGCCGCTCGCGATTGCATCCCAAAGTTCCTGGATCTTGGGCTTGAACACCGTGATCGCAAGGATGGCGATCACCACCAGGACGCCCACGAGGATCGCGTATTCCGTCGTGCCCTGCCCTTTCCTGCACGCAAGCTTCACCTTCGCCGACGCGTGGAGGCTCTGGACGATGCGGATCGCACGCGTGCGCGCACGAGCGGGCGACGGCGCCGAAACGCAGGATGCTCCATCGCGCGAGGCGGCAGGAGAGAGATGAGGGAGCTGGTTCTCATGCATGGGAAGATCCTTTCCTGAGAGATTCGTGATGATGCATGACGCATACGTCATGTCAGGTCGAGAAGCACGGGGCCGAGAATCACGATGAGCATCGCGGGAAGTATGAGCGTCGCCGTCGGGATGAGCATTTCGATCGGCGCCTTTGCGACGCGCTCTTCGATCTTCGTGCGGTACGCGCCCGACGATTCCCGGGAGAGCGCGTCGAGCATGCGCCCCATGGGGCTTCCGAACCGGGCGTTTCTTTCCACATTCGCGGCGAAGCGCTCCAATGTGGGACTTCGGGCTTTCGACGCTATGGAGGCAAGCGCCTCGGCGCGGGTCAGCACGCCGGTCGACCATGCCCTGTGCGCATCCCGGCACACCCCTGCAAGCTCGTCGTCGAACCTCGTGCAATACAAGGCGAAGGCCGCATCGAAGGAAAGTCCTGCCCTCATGCCAAGGGAAACGGCATCGAACAGCTCCGATGCATGCCGCTCGATCCTGAGATCGGGCTTTCCGCCCGACGTGGGGACGAATGGCCGGAAGCGAAAGAGCGATCCTTCTTCGGCAGGACGCTCGGGAAGCGACGACGCGTGCAGCACGGAACGCTTGAGCTCTTTTCGCGCGCGAGAGCGCATCGCCTCCGTCGAGACGACGACCCCTCCTGCAGCGGCGAAGAGCACGGCTGCCATCGGAAGCACGTTCATGGGATTCCTCCTATCCTATATCGACGTCAAGCACGCGCGACACGATCGCGATGCCGGCGATCTCCATAGCCGCAGCGCACACGAGCAGGGCGATGCCTGCGCCGCTTTCGAAAAACGGGTCCATGAAGCCGGGGTCTATGCCCGACAGAACGACGAGCAGGGCGATCGGCATGATGCTGACGACTTGGGCGGACAGCTTCGCCTGCGCGGTCTGCACCCTGAGCGAACGCCTGAGTTCGATTCCCCTCTCCACGCTTTCCTGCGCGCTCTGCACGATTCGCGACGCATCGCCGCCGCATGCATGCTGCACGTCAAGCGCCATGGCGACGAACGACAGCTCGGGAAGGCTCGACGCCCGTCGAAACCTTTCGAGCGCTTCATCGACCGACCTGCCCAGCTCCATGTCGTGAGAAACCATGGAGAACGCGTCGCGCAAAGGAGGCTTGGTTTCACGGGCGACCTCTGCGAACGCCTGGGGGACCGTAAGGCCTGCATGGAAGCAGGCTTCCATGCATCGCAGGGCATCGGGAACGAGCTCGCGCATGCGCTGCAGCTCGGCATCCCTTCGACGAGACGCAGCCGCGAAGGTGCACGCGACGGCCAGGGCGCAGAGGCAAACTGTGAAGATCACGGACCTCGCGGCGATCAAAGACACGGTTCCGAGCATGCACAGGAGCAGAAGGAATGCCTCGCAGACCCCTTCGACCGATGCGCCTCCGCATGATCGGGACACGATGTCCGCGACCCCTTCGAAGCGCCGTCTCGCGCGCGGGAAGGACAGGACCGCCCTTCGCGCCCACGAAAACGCCGGAACGCCGTTTCGCGTCACGTATCCGACGATACGAAGCGCCCTGCCCGTGCCGCCGACGCCCGATCGATCTTCACCGCGAAAGGAATCCGCCTGCGCCCGTGCGCGCACGAGCACCCCTGAACCCCAGGCGAACGTGCGGGACGCAACGATTCCGCAGGCTATGCCCGCCGCAAGGCAGGCTCCGCCCAAGAGCACCTGCGCATCCACGCCTCCACCTCCCCTCCCAGGTTCTCATCCACGTGCGCGGCCTCGTCAAGCCATCGCGGCACGGCCCTCCATGCGCCCGGAGCATCCGGCGAGACCCTTTCGTATGCGCGCACGACGCGACAGCCTGCTCCATCGTCCGCAGAAAGGACGTCCGCGATCGAAGACACGAACCTGCGACCGTCTCTCCAACGCGCCACCTGCACGACCACGTCCAGCGCAGACGCGATGATGCCCTCTATGACGTCGACCGGAAGATCGGATCCGAAACGGACCATGGCCGCAAGACGCATCGTCATATCCTCAGGCGAATTCGCATGCAGGGTGGTCAGCGACCCATCGTGTCCGGTGTTCATCGCCTGAAGCATGTCGAGCGCTTCGTATCCGCGGCACTCCCCCACGACGATGCGGTCGGGCCGCATGCGCAGCGCATTTCTCACCAGGTCGCGAATGGTGACGGCGCCCGACCCCTCCGAGCTCGCCGGCCGCGCTTCCAGGCGCACGACGTGAGGATGCTCCAGGAATCGCAGCTCGGCAGAATCCTCGATGGTCACGATCCTCTCGTCCTGAGGAATGAGGCATGAAAGGGCGTTGAGCATCGCGGTCTTCCCGCTTCCCGTCCCGCCGCAGACCGCGATGTTCTTGCGCAGGGCGACGGCCCATTCCAGCATCGTCTGCTCCTCGCGGCCGAACGAACCCGAACCTCGCATCTCATCGAGCGTCATGACGCGCGCGGTGAACTTGCGGATGGTCATGCACGGACCGTCGACCGCTATCGGCGGAATGACCACGTTCACGCGATGGCCGTTCGGAAGACGGGCGTCTACCATGGGAGACGACTCGTCCACACGACGGCCGAGCGGCGACAGAATCCTATCGATCAATGCTCTGACCTGCTTCTCGTCAAGATGCTGGGCAGCACAGGGCTCAAGAACGCCCCGTCGCTCCACGAACACCTTTCTCCCTGCATTCACCATCACCTCGGTTATATCCCCGTCGTCCATAAGAGGCTGGATCGCACCGAGGCCGAAAACGGTGTCGAGCAGCGCCTGGACGAGGCTTTCGTTCAGCGCCGTCGACCTGCCGTTCCAATCGGGACGCGCGAAGACGCGCCTGCACGCCTCCCTGATCTCGTTTCGCGCCTGCATGGGATTGTCGGACACCATGCGCGCGAGCTCGTCGGCATCGAGCAATCGAGACACGGCGGATCGAAGCAAGGCGAAGTCGACGGCGACGCCCTCGGCCGCCGAATCGGACGCGCATGAACGCGCCTCCTCGACCCGTTGCGCCAGGCTCATGCGCACGCCTCCTTCTTGCGAAGGAACCCGAACGGGCTCCACCGTTTCGCCTTTCCTTCCTGGGCGCCGCGAGGCTCGATGCCGGGAAGCAACGGATCGACGGCCTCGGCGAGCGCGTCGCACAGGGCGTTGCGTTCCTTCGTGAGCTCGATGAGGCATCCCGAGCTGAACAGTTCCTCGACCTCCCGGCCCGCACGGGGAAGGACGCCGACGTGCGCACCGTGCAGCGCGCACGATGCATCCATAGTCGTGATCAGGCCGGACTCCTCGTATCGATTGACGAGGAAGGAGAACGAGCTCGTGGCGGCGCCGAGCCTTCCGCACAGCTCGACCGCCCGAACCGTCGACTTCAACGACGTCGAACGCTGGTCGAGGACGAAAACGACCGCATCCGTGCAATCCAGGATCGCTGCATGCACGTCCGTCCAGAACGAGCCGGTATTGATGACGACGACGTCGAACCGAGCCTTCAGTTTTCGAACGAGCGCAGGAAGGGAGATGGCCGCCGCCTCGGCATCCTCGATCGAGGCAGGAGGCCCCACGACGGCCGGTGCGCCCTCGACCGAAGACGTGACCAGGTCAGGACGTCTCAGAGCCTCGTCCGCGGAAAGAGGGCCCTTCACGCCGAATGCGCACGCTATATCGCCGAACTGCAGATCGGCATCTACGATCGCCGCGCTCAAGCCGAGGTGGACGGCCCGGATGGCGCACAGGGCCGCGACGGTGCTCTTGCCCGAACCTCCGCTCGCCGACAGAATGCCTATAGCCTTGCCGCGAGCCTCGGCGGAATCAGGCGCATGCGAAAGCATGCGCGGCACCGAGGCTTCGAGCGAAGGCATCGTACGCTCCTCAAGCGCGTCGCACGGATCGTCCTCGGCAAGCTCCCCCACCGTCCACACGCCTTCGCGCATCGGTTTTTCTGCGGCGACGAACCCTCGCATCATCGCCTTCCATGTGGCGAATTCCCGTTTGAACGCGCCCTCGTCGAGCACGCCGTCTATACCCGCCTGCGATGCACGGCTCGAAAGCGATCCGTCGGGAGAGAAGGAGACCAAAGACACGTTTCGATCGGGATCGTCCCGTTTGAGCGCAGCCGCAAGATTCACGGCATCCATGTCGTCGCATGACACGATCCATACGCCGACCGAATCGGGAAGCGATTCCGCCGCGCTTCGGCATTCTTCGGCGCCATGCACGCACAAGACCCATTCGAGCGCATCGAGACGCTCGCCTTCGAGCCCCATCATCTCTGGATGCGCGAGAACTTCCTCCTCGGCGCACAGAAGCCTGAGCCGCTTCATTTCCCCTCCTTGCCATCGGCGCGCGAGGTCTCGCCATCGGTCGATGCCGCCCCTGCGCTTCCTTCCGTACCTGCCGTCCCGGCCGACATGCCGGGCGAGCCTTCTTCCCGTTTCGCATCGGCATCGGCCGATCCGCCGTCTTCGCCCTGCGCACCGCCCTCTTTGGATCCGCGAACGCCGGAAGCCGGCAGGGTGAAGTACAGCTCGGTCCTTTGGGCGGCGGCAACGAATTCCTCGACGCGATCGGGCGCCACCGCGAGAGTCACCCAGGAAAGAGGCGAGGACGCCGCAGACGAGGCGGACGCCTGGCCCGATGCGCTCGTCGAAAGCACGAGCACGGACTGGGCGAGCAGATCGGTCGACGAACCCGACGAGGCATACACGTCGACGAGCGCCCCGGGGGCCACCGAACCGCCGACGCTTGCGAGGGTGTCGGCCGGAACGCTCACCGCGCACATGCCGTCGGGAACCTGCAGAGGCTTCTCCTCGGTCTCGTCGAAGCGCTGGGCGCACACGACCTCCCCTTCGAATATGGGCGTCGTGACGGAACGCCCCGCCACGTCGCCCGCGTCTATGACGGCTTGATCGGGAAGAAGGGCGGAAAGCCAGAGCTGCGACGTCGAATTCGCATCGCTCAGCCTCTCGCCGACCGCGATATCGCGCGTCGCGACGCGGACTTCCACCTGCTCGCCTCCGAACCTTTCGAGCATCTCCGCGCGCTCGTCGGCTACCGCGCTTTCGAGCTGGTTGCCATATGCCGCCATGCATGCGGCGCATATGACCCCGCATGCCGCGCCGAACGCCAGGGATCTTCGTTTCCTCATCGCTTCCTCCTCGCCTGTTGCGTGGAAGAGACAGTAGCGCGACGACCTTGCGCCGCCCTATCCGAAGCCTTGCTGAAAGCACGAGGGGATACGCCGCGCGATGCGATCCCTTCTTGCGGAGAAGGCCGTCGGATCCGATGCGCTTCTCATCACGTTCCGAGAAAAGCCATGACACGAACGTCGGGATATGTGAAAATGGATTGTCTTATGGGCGATTGGCGCAGCGGGAGCGCAGGTGCTTTACACGCACAAGGTCGGGGGTTCGAACCCCTCATCGCCCACCATGCATGCACAACGGCCTCGGACGATTCCGAGGCCGTTCTTCGTTTCATGCTGGGCCTGTGGCTATGGCCCTTATGCTTCGGATGCACGCCGGACGCCTTCGATGCATCGCATACGCTCTGAACGGAACGTCCGATGCGTTCGGATCGCCGATGGGATCTGGGCGCGCATTCTCACCTATAGCCCGAGATGGAATGTTCAATGCATGCGACCATGCCGAAGAAATCGAACGCATCCGCACACAAGAAGAGGACCTTGCTTCCCCTCCTATGAGCAAGGTCCTCAAACTTACCGAAGCTCGCGCCTCTGTAACGAGGATTATTCTACAACGTTTCTACACATCAGGCAAGGCTTCGCCCCGAGCGAAATCGCGAACGCATCCGTCACAGCGCGCGGCGCGCTTCGATCGCCCGCCCCAACGTGACCTCATCGGCGAATTCGAGGTCCCCTCCGACCGGAAGGCCGCTCGCGAGGCGCGAGACCTCGATACCCAACGGCTTGATGAGACGCGCAAGGTACGTCGCCGTCGTCTCGCCTTCGACATCGGGGTTCGTGGCGATAAGAACCTCCGTCACATCTTCGGCGGCAAGGCGCGCCATGAGCTCCGCGACCTTGAGATCGTCGGGACCGATGCCGTCCATGGGAGACAGGGCCCCGCCGAGCACATGGTACAGACCCTTGTACACCGCCGTGCGTTCGATGGCCGTGATGTCCCGAGGCTCGCTCACCACGCAGATCGTATGCGCATCGCGATTCGCAGACCCGCAGATATCGCAGACATCGCCTTGCGCGTAGTTGAAGCAGCGCGGGCAGAAATGCACGGAGCTCTTCACATCGAGCACGGCCTGCGCGAGACGTTCGGCCGTCGCTCTATCGGAATTCAGGATCCAATACGCGATGCGCTGGGCGCTCTTAGGACCGACGCCCGGCATGCGCTCGAGCTCGTCGAGCAACGTCTGTATGGCAGGAGCGGCCTCCACTGGTCGGCCGCCTTCCTACATAAGGCCGGGAATATGCATCCCGCCTGCGACCATGCTCATACGGGCCTCGCCTTTGGCGGTGACGGCGCGCAACGCTTCGTTGCATGCCGCGAGGACCATGTCCTGCAGCATGTCGACATCTTCGGGATCGACGGCGGCCGGATCGATGACGAGCTCGCGGATCGACATGTCGCCGCCCGCGACGGCCCTGACCATGCCGCCGCCCGCGGTCGCTTCGGCGGTCATGTCCTTGATCTCGTCCTGAACGGCTGCGATTTGGGCCTGCATCTTCTGGGCCTGACGCATCATCTGCTTCATATCGGGCATGGGAATGCTCCTTCGTCTCGATCCAAGGCTGCGACGCCGACAGGCGCCGCAGCGGATTATCTCATATCGTCCGTCGTCCGACGGCAATCGCGCCACGACGCGCGGCGGCAGCCACGCCGTCGCGACGGACCTACGAGCTTTCCTGCACGTCGTCGAGGGAAACGCCGAGCGCACTGAAGATGCTCGCGGCATCCATCCCCGCATCCTGCGCAGGCTCAGACGCCGGCGCGGGCGGTCGAGGGCGACTCTTGGTCCGAGGCTCCGCATCGGACGGTCGAGAGCGGCCTCCGGCTTGCTGCCCCGAAACGCCGGGCGCCGCCGGGTCGGAATCGGCCGAAGCAGAGGCGGACGCGGACGATGCCGGCGCCTTCCTCGCAGGCATCGCAGACGGATGCGGCGCACGATTCGCCGAAGGCTCCGGGACGGATGCCTTTTCCTGTGCAGGGCCCGACATTCCGGCGGCATCTTCGGGCATCGGCCATCCGGCGAGAGGAGGCATCTCCTCGCTGCGCGCGGGAACCATGGAATCGAATCCGAGACGCCTGCCTGCCTCGGCGGGATCGACGGGCTTCGCACCGTCGACGGTCAGGACGGCGTGCGCGGCAGCCTCGTCGGCGTAGGATTCCGCGTCGGCATCCGAATACGGGACGGCATCTCCGTCGGGCGGCGCAGCCGCTTCCGCGACGGCCGGCCGAAGCGCAGAGGACGGAATCGGCATCGGACGCGTCGTCGCACGGTCGAACGCGGGCGCGACGGATGCGTCCATATCCCCGCGCGCACGGGCCGCTTCCATAGCGGCGCGCGCGCGTTCGGCGGCGCTCATGCCCGCACGTCCCGAAGAACGCGACTGATCAGACACCGAAGCGGACGAAGCCGAATCGCCGCCCTTCGTGCGCGACGAGCCTTGGGGACGGCCGCCTCCCTGCGTGAATTCGAAGGGCACCTCTCCTCCGAACGCATGCGCGAGCGCGGCGGAGACCATCTCGGACACTTCGGGCTTCTGCACGGCCGAGAACGCGAAGGAATTCTCGCGCGAGAATTCGACGGCCAAGCCCGACGCGCCCTGAACGGGCGACACGCTTGCGGACAGGAGCAACGCGCCATATGCCGTCCTCAGGTTTTTGACCTCGGCGACGGCCGCCTGCCATCCTCTCTGCAGGGCGGCGGGATTCGAAAGCTTCGCGCGGACGGCTTCGGAAGGCTCCGCGGACGAGAAGGCCAGCTTCGGCTCAGACGCCGACGGAGAATCCGCCGCAGGCGCCGGCGAGGAATCGAGCCCCGATTGCACGGCGGGAATGCGTTCTGCAGGCGCAGCCGCAGCCGCGCCGGAAGATGCGCCGGATCCCGGCGCATCGGACGTAGCCGATGCCGGGGCGCCGGTATCGACGACGGGTGCGGACGACGGAGCCCCTCCCCCCTTGATCGCGCGCGCCGCCGCGATCACCGAAGGTGAAAGGCCGGATGCGGAAGGTGCGTCCGCAACTGCGGACGCAGCCATCGGCGCGTCGGCGACCGGCGTCGAGTCGAGCGTCGAAGCCGCAACACGAACGGCAGGCGCATCCACGGGACGGGCGCCCTGCGCGCACGCGCGCTCGAGCTCTTCGACGCGCGCCGCCAGCGATGCGAGCGTCAGATCGCTTTCAGGGCGCGCCATGCGCGTCAGCGCGATTTCGAACGACAGGCGCGGATTGGCCGATGAGCGCAGCTCGGCGCACACATCGCCCAGAATCGAAAGGACATGCGCGAGCCGATCGGGACCGAACAGCCCCGCCTGAGCCGCAAGCTGCTCGTTCGTCGCCGACGACCGAGGCTCCAGCGCCCCGTCGGTCAGGATGAACGCATACAGATCCCGCACGTACGATGCCAGATCGCGCGCGAACTGCGCGAGATCGGCACCGGTTTCGACATATTCCGCCACCCATGTGAAGCACGCGGCCGCATCGCGTCGAGCGATGCGCGCGACGATGTCCGTCATGTCGTTCGAGTCGAGCGCCCCCAGAACGTCGAGGGCGACCTGCATCGTGACGCGGCCCTCGCCGAACGCGATGAGCTGCTCGAGCGTCGTCAGCGCGTCGCGCATCCCGCCTTGGGCGCGCTTGGCCGCGAGCTCGAGCGCCTCCGCCTCGAACTCCACGCCTTCGGAGGCGCAGACGGCGCCGAGACGAGCGATGATCTCCTCGTTCGCGAGGCGGTGGAAGTCGAAGCGCTGGCAGCGCGAATGGATGGTCGCCGGAACCTTGTGCGGATCGGTCGTGCAGAGGATGAAGACCACATGGCTCGGAGGTTCCTCGAGCGTCTTCAGCAGCGCATTGAAGGCGGCCGTGGACAGCATGTGGACCTCGTCGATGATATAGATCTTGTAGCGTCCGCGGACCGGGGCGAACTGAACGCGGCCGATGATTTCCTCGCGGACGTTCTCGACGCCCGTGCGGCTGGCCGCGTCCATCTCGTTGACGTCGGGGTGCGTGCCCTCGGCGATGGCGAGGCACTGCTCGCATTCGCCGTCGGGCGCGGGCGTCGGACCTTTCTCGCACAGGAGCGCCTTCGCCAGCAGGCGCGCCATCGTGGTCTTTCCCGTGCCGCGCGGGCCGCAGAAGAGATAGGCGTGGCTCACGCGATCGGATTCGAGCGCGTTCTTGATCGTGCGTTCGATATGGATCTGGCCAACGACGTCGTCGAACGTCTGCGGGCGATACTTCCTATAGAGCGCCTCTGTCATAGAAACCTGCCTTCGCCATGAACCTCCGGAACGTCATCTTCGCACGTCCCGCATCTGAAAACACCGTCGGCTAGCGCTTCTTCCGAGATGCGAGCGCAGACCGCGCCGCGCCGACGACCGCCGGCGCGGCCGACACCGCCACAATACCCAAAAGGATGGCCTCGAAATGGGCCTGGACGAGCGGAATCCCGCCGAAGAAATATCCTGCCAGCACGAACAGACTGACCCATGATACGCCGCCTATGGCGTTGAAAAGCGTGAACGTCGCGAATCCCATGTGCCCCATGCCCGCCACGAACGGCGCGAACGTGCGGAAGAAGGGCATGAACCGCGTGATCACGATCGTGAGCCCGCCGTATGTCGCGAAGAACCCGTCCAGTTTGGCGACACGCTCGGGCGTCAGGGCCTTGACCCGGCCGGAATCGACGATGCGCGATCCGAAGAACCGTGCGATCCAGTAGTTGGACGTGTTGCCGAGAATGGCCGCCGTCCAGAAGACGACGAGCGTCGCGACGATATTGAGCCCGCCGCCGCCGGCGCTGAAGACGCCTGCGGCGAACAGAAGGGAATCGCCGGGAAGGAACGGAAAGAAGACGAGCCCCGTTTCGACGAACACGACGAGGAAGAGCGGAGCGTAGACGAGCGCCGGACCCAATGACACGATCCATCCCGCGATGGCCGTGCGAGGATCGCTCAGCAGATTGATGAAGAATCGGATGATGCCCACGTTCGCCTGCCTGTGTCGGATGGCCTCGGATGCCACCGCACCGCGGGCGAGGCCGAGAAACGCAGTGCCTTGGACAGGCAAGGGCGCTCGTCAGAGGTTCCTTATGGCTGCTTCCTCCCGGACCTGACCAGGTTCGAAACATATCGCCGCCCATGCCCGTCCAAGGCACTGCATGAACTCGGTTCAGTATACCCGATACGGCCGAGCGCGATGCGCTCTGCCACCAAACGGCCATAGCCGAAAGGGCGCTCGAGCCGCATCGGCCCGAACGCCCTCCGTTTCCCGATTTCAGACGCCATGCGCGCCCGGGCGGCTATTCCTCTTCGGCGAGACGGTTGATCAGCGCGCAGAGGGACTGGGCGCTGTTGAAGTTCGCGGGAACGATGTCCTTCGCGGGAACCGAAAGGTCGAACTCGTCGTCGATCGCGGAGATGATCGCAAGGATATCGAACGAGTCGATCTCGCGATTGTCCACGAGCGCGGTGGCGTTGCGGTAGTCGACGCCCTCCTTGACGTCTTCGAGCATTTCGATGACCGCATCAAGCGTGATTTCTTCCATGGATGCTTCTTTCCTTCGCTACTGCTGGATCCAATTGAGGGTGCTCGTCTCGATGAAATCGCGCACGAGCGCCACGCTCCCGTCATCATAGCGCACGACGATGCGCGGCATGGTGCGACTCAGGAAAAGATGGATTCCCTCCGTGACGGAATAGGCTCCCACGTTGAAGAACGCGAGCACATCGCCCGGACGGAAGTCCTCGAGCTCGACCGCGCGCGTCAGAATGTCGTTGATCGTGCAGAGGCTGCCGCACAGGCACCATTCCGCGACGTTGCCGGCATCGACCGTGCGATCGAGGTGCGAAAGGTTCGCGATCTGCGGAACGTGCATGCCCATCATCTGGCCGAAATAGGTCAGATGATTCATGCCGCCATCGAGGATGCAGTAATTGGTGCCCTTGTTGGACTTCATGTCCATCGCGCGCGTGACGTACGCGCCGCAGGGAGCCGCGAAGAAGCGGCCCATCTCGATCGTGAGCTCCGCCTTGGTCGCCACGCGCTTCAGCACGTCGGCCATCTCTTTGAGCGGCGCGAGGTCGTCGGAGAAATCGTCGTCCATGAAATACGGGACAGCCAAGCCGGGACCGTATTCGAGCCGCTCGACGACGAAATCGTGCTCGGATGCGAGCTCGTCGATGAACGCTTCGATCTTTTCAAGCTCCTTGATCTGGTGCGTGAGCTTCTTGCGCTGCGTGCCCACGAAATAATGGATGCCGACCACACGGATGCCGGGCCAGGCGCCCAGGTCGTCCACGACGGACACGAGGTCTTCCTTGGACATGCCGAACTGGCTGCCCGCATTGAGACGCAGCAGCACGTCGACGACCAGGCCCTTTTCGAGCGCAACCTGATTGATGTAGCGCACATGCAGGAGCGATTCGGCGGTCAATACGCCGCAGCCGTAGTCGATGGCGTCCCCGATGTCTTCCGGCAGCTTGTTCACGCCGGAATAAACGATCTTCGCCGGATCGATGGCGGCGCGCTTGCAGATGTCGAGTTCGCCGGGGCTGCAGACCTCGAGGCGGTCGGCGGCATGGGCGGCCGGGCGCACGAAGAAGGGGTTAGCCTTCATCGCGTAGCATAGGCCGACGGTCTCGCCGACGATATCCCTGCATGCCGCGATGCGGCGCTCGAGGGCGCCTGCATCGAACACGAATGCGGGCGTGCCGTAATCGGCGACGACGGCTGAAAGCTCTTCGTTCGTCATCATTATCTGACGCCTCCCATCTCCGCCAGGACCTTGCGGTCGATCTTGCCGTTCTTGGTCATGGGCATGCTTTCGACCTCGAAGACCTTGCTCGGAACCATGTACTGCGGAAGCCTGGACTTCAGCTCCTCGAGCAGCGCGTCCTTGTCGATGCCGCCCGTGTAGAAGAGCAGGATGCGCTTCTTCTTCGCATTATAGATGCAGCAGGCGCGTTCGACGTCGTCGACCGCCTGGGCGCCCGCTTCGATCTCGCCGAGTTCGATGCGCTGGCCGAGATGCTTGATCTGATGGTCCTTGCGCCCGACGTAGACAAGGTTGCCCGCCTCGTCCCACATGCCGATGTCCCCCGTGCGGTACATCATCTCGAGCGTGCGCGCGTTCAGGGGATTCTGCATGAATGCCTCGGTCGTGCGCGCCGGGTCGTTATAGTACCCGAGCGCAAGGGCGGTTCCGCTCACGCACACTTCGCCGTGCTCCCCCGCGCCGACGACTTCGGCATCGTCCTCGTCGAGCAGGAAGACCTTCTCGTTGGGAAACGCGCGACCTGCAGGAATGACCTCGTCGCGCGCGAACTCGCGGTCGATGACGTAGTAGGTGCAGTTGCAGGTGATCTCCGTCGGGCCGTACACGTTGACGTACGTGGCGTGCGGCAGATGCGCGCGCCAGACGTTGAGCTGCTTGACCGGCATGACCTCGCCGCTGAAGATGACCTTGTTCACCGTCTCGGGAACCTTGTAGTCGAAGCCGCCCATGATCGAGACGAAGCACATGGCGCTTACCGCCCAGGTGCAGGTCGTGATCTTACGTTCCACCAGGTAATCCATCAGCTTCGCCGGCTGGCTGAAGTAATCGCGCGGGATCATGTGGACCGTCGCGCCCGTCAGAAGGCCGCTGTAGATGTCCTTGACGGACACGTCGAAATCGAACGGAGCCTGATTGCCGATCTCGTCGTGCGCAGTGAAGCCGAAAAGGCTCGTGAAGTGCGTGATGAAATCGATGACGGAACGGTGGCACACGGCGACGCCCTTGGGAGTGCCGGTCGAACCGCTCGTGAAGTTGATGTAGAGCGGATCGACGTCGAGCGCCGACGCGCGGAGAGCGGCGATGGCATCGGCGTCGGCCGCGGTGCCGAGGATGCCTTCCAGCTCGACCACATCGAGCGACGTGCCTTCGAATGCCTCGCGCGCGGCATCGGCATAGGCGGCGTCGGTCAGGACGATGCCCGGCTCGAGCGTTCCGACGATGCCGAGCAGACGTTCGCGAGGCTGGCGGACGTCGAGCACGGAATACGGGCAGCGCGCGTACGTGGCGCCCAGCATGCCGCAGATGGCCGTGGTGCTCTTCTCGAGGAACAGCGCGACCGGCGTGCATGGCGCCTGCCGCGCGGCGAGGTAGGTTCCCACGCCCTGCGCACGCGCCACGAGCTCGGCGAAGCCCACCGTCGAATCGGGATCGGCGAATGCCGTCTTGTCAGGGGAGACGGCGGCCGTGGACTCCAGCCACTCAAGTACGTTTCTCATGCCTTCTCCTATCTTATTTCGTGATGGAAAACGTCCTGCAGCGCTCGTATTCGGCGGTCGATCCGACCTTGCGCGCATTGACGCAGACGCGGTACGTGCCGGGCTTGTCGGGGTCGAAGGTGTAGCTCGACTCATCGGAGTAATCCTGCAGCACGTCCCACTTGCCCGTGTCCTTGTTCTTCACGAGGAACTGGTATTCGGCCTGGACGCCTTCGCCGGCAAGCACGCTGGCGTCGATCTTGGTGCTGCCGTCGTCGTTGTTCTTGGTCTTGTAGGTGACCATGTCGATATAGTCGATGTGCGAGGCGTAGTCCTCCGGCGCATAGAAGAGGCCGTCCACGTCGTCGCCCGCAT
This sequence comes from Slackia sp. CM382, assembly GCF_000293015.1. NCBI lineage: Bacteria > Bacillati > Actinomycetota > Coriobacteriia > Eggerthellales > Eggerthellaceae > Slackia > Slackia sp. CM382. The sequence goes on along the minus strand of NZ_ALNO01000007.1, from coordinate 236,591 downwards.
CGATATGCTGGAACAGCTTCGCGACGCCTTCGCTGAAGATCCTGCCGCCCTCGGTGTTCATATGCTGATAGTCGGCGAAATACTCCGGCTTCTGATCGAAGAGCTCGGGGCGCGCCAGGTTGAAGTCGTAGTAGTGCGCGCCATGCTCTTCGACGAGGCTTTTGATGCCGACCAGCTTGTCGAAATAGCCGTCGTACTCGAGGATGTCGTAAGCGGGCAGGGGCGTGCAGATGACGTCGAGCTCGATATCGTGATCGGCGCAATAGTCGCAGATATCGGCAAGCGTCTGCATCTTGCGGTCGTTCGGCTTGCTCTTGCCGTAGGTATCCAGGTAGCTGCGATAGACTTTGGGATTGTAGTCGTAGACCCTGTCGTAGTTGCCGTAGCCCTTGCCGTAGTAGGTCCAGCCCTTCTCGTTTTCCATGGCCGCATCGGCGATCGAGGTACCGTCGAGCTTCATCTTGATGTTGCGATACAGCTTCTGCGGCTTCGCGTCGACATGGTTGATCACCCAAGGGAACATCCAGTTGATCGAATCCTTCTTGCCATAGAAGCGATCGTCGGTCAGGCACGGGAGCGCGTCTTTGGCGAACTGCAGCGGCTTGCCGCGGTCTTTGTTGCGGATATAGGCGCCGCCCGGGCTCGGAGAGTCCTCGCTCTGCACGAGCGACACCTCGAAGCTCAGAACCACGCGCTTGATATGATGGTCTTTGTACGCCTGCTTGATGCCGAGAAACGACTCCTCTATCAGCTGGCTGGGAGTGCACATGTTGTACGAGGACGTGCCGCATTCCTTGTCGATGACCGCGGGATCGAAGCCGCGCTCGCCCTGGGACGTGCCCACGTAGACGGTGTCGATATCGGACTGCTCGTAGTAGTCATGCCACATGACCTGGCTCTTGGAGCCGGTCGGCTCGATCACGAACGTCAAGCCCCAGTTCACAAGGACGATGAAGAGGAGAACGGCGACGATCTTCGCCCCTGCCTTAAAAATTCGCATAGATGAATCCTCCTGCGCTCGGCGCATACGCGAACGATCCGATGGTCAGCACGAGCACGAACGTATAGATCGCGAAGCGAGCGACGACGTTGAGCTTCAGGATCTCGCCGGCCACATCCACCTTGCGTTCGCGCAGGACGCTCACGACGAAGATGATGAGGCATCCGATGATGGCGATGCGCAAGGACATGCCGATGTAATTGACGCTGTAGCTTTTCAGCACCGACATGAACAGATCGGCCCTGAAGTTGAAGATGGTGTTGTAGAAGCCGGTGAGCACGTCGCCGAAATCCTCGATGCGGTCGAAGTACCAGCCGATGTTGACGACGATGAACGTGCGCAGGATGCGCCAGACGTGCCAGAACGCGGTTTCGGTATTCACCCTGAATAGCTTGATCATGCGTTCGAACAGAGGCGATGCGAGGTCGGCCGCCGCGATGACGATGCCGTTGTACAGGCCCCACCAGATGAAGTGGGCGTCGGCGCCATGCCAGAGGCCCACGAGGAAGAACACGAGGATGTTCGCGATAGATGCCGGCAGCGTGCGGCCCCAGTGGCGGCCGAGCTTGTCGCCGGACCATTTGCCCAGCTTCTGCATCGAGGGACGCAGCGCGAACGGATAGAAGACGTAGTCGCGCATCCATGCGCCCAGCGTGATGTGCCAGCGACGCCAGAAGTCGCCGAGCGAGATGGAGAAGTACGGCTGACGGAAGTTCTCGGCGAGCTTGACGCCGAAGAGCTGGGAGACGCCGCGCACCATGTCGATGCCGCCGGAGAAGTCGGCATACTGCTGGGCCGAGTAGAGCAGGATGCCGAACACCACGATGGAGCCCGGCGTGGAGCCGTCGATGTGGTTCAGGCAGCCATTGATCGAACGTACGAGCAGGTCCGCGATCGCGAACTTCTTCATCATGCCGAAGCCGATGAGCAGAAGCGCGCGCTTGGCGTTGTCCGCGTCGAACGAATGGCGCTCGTACAGCTGGTGGGCGAGCGCGTCGAAGCGGTTGATGGGGCCTTGGATAAGCTGCGGGAAGTACGAAACGAACAGGAGGTACTTCGCGAAATTGCGTTCGGGTTCGCCCTTGCCGTTGTAGGTGTCGATCAGGTATCCGACGGACTGGAACGTGTAGAACGAGATGCCGAGCGGCAGAAGCAGACTGGATGCCAGGAAGCTGTCGCCCGCGCCCACGGTATCGAGGAACGTGTTCCAGTATTTGATGTAGGAAAGCACGCCGAAGTTCAAGATGAGCGCTGCGAGCAGGAAGTACCACTTGCGGCGGGCGAACTTCGCCTTGATCTTCTTCTTCTCGGACTTCTCCGCGGCTTTGCGCAGTTCCTTGCAGCGCGCGTCGAGCTTGCCGAACGCCAGGCCGACGAGCCAGGTGGAACCGGCCGTCAGCAGGATGAAGAAGAGGTGCTGCCAGCCCGTGGCCATGTAGAACCCGAGCGATCCGATGAGAAGCACGATCCATTGACCGCGTCCGAACAGCCGTCCGACGGCGAAATATGCGACGAGCAGCGTGCAGAGAAAGCAGACGAACTCGAGCGAATACAGTTGCATGTCCTAGCCTAACTCCCCTAGCGTCCTTCCGGGGACGACGCGATCCGAGACGCACGACCGGCATCTTGGAACGACGCGATCCGCCTTCGTCCTGCCACTTCCTCTTTCGATGCGCGGACGCGCCCCGCTGCGGGACGGCATCCGGCTTCTCGCACGTCATACCATGAAATCGCCCGAGAAATGCGCATGTGCGAAAAGCATACCCGCTTTCCCCTGAGGGAATTCGATATGGTTTTCTTTTCGTAAACTCTTCGCATACCCTGCACCCTACAATGGATGCATGGACACCAACGACGCCACGCTTGACATAATCCCGCGCGAAGAGGACTGGCGCTTCAAGGAAGCATCCGCGGACGACCCGCATCGCTACCATGAAGCGAATTTCTACGCCTTCAACACCATCGTCACCTTCAAGGCATCAGGCGACCGAGACGCCGTCGAGGCGGCGTTTCTCGCCGGCCGCGATGCGTGCCGAACGTACGAGCGCCTCTTCTCGCGATTCCTTCCCCACAGCGACATCGCGCGCATCAATGAATCGCGCGGCGCAAGCGTCGTCATCGCACGCGACACCTACGACGTGCTGGCGCACAGCCTGCGCTATTGCGAGCTGTCCGAGGGCATGCTCGACATCACGATGGGCTCGGTCACGCGGCTCTGGGATTTCCATCGGGGCATCATCCCCGATCAGGAATCCCTCGACGAAGCCGTCGCGCACGTGGGATGGCAGAAGCTGAAGCTTCTGGACGGCGACGACGTCTGCATCGCGACGCTTTCCGACCCCGAGGCCTCGATCGACGTGGGCGGCACGGCGAAGGGCTGGATCGCGGACCGGCTGATCGATCTCATGACATCCCAAGGGCTCGAGCATCTCTTCGTCAACCTGGGCGGGAATGTTGCCGTTCATGGCGGGCGCCCCGACGGCACGCCGTTCCGCATCGGCGTGAAGGATCCGCGCGACGCTTCGCAGATCCTCGGCGCCGTATCCATCGCGAACGGCTCGGTGGTCACGAGCGGCCTGTACGAGCGCATGTTCGAGAAGGACGGGCGCAGGTTCGCGCATATCCTGAACCCGCAGACCGGCATGCCCGTCGAAACCGATGTCGAAGGCGTGACGGTCGTTGGCCCCCGCAGCGTCGACTGCGAGGGATTCTCCACGACGCTCTGCGCGCTCGGCATCGAATACGGCATGGACTATGCCCGGTCAAGGCCGGAAATCACGACGGCGGTCTTCATCGACCGCGACAATGTCGCGCACGTCGTCGACAAGACCGTCCCAAGCGCTTCGAAATAGCTTTTTCACCTGGTTGCATAGAGAAATTATCTGCGGGTGATGCCTTTTCATCCATAATTGTCGAGATTTCGTCCTTTTCAGAACGCACCTTGGCAACGATGCTATACACTTGCCCGCATCCTACTGTTGGCGATTCGAAAGAAGGATCTAGGATGAAGATTACGAAGATTGCTGCATCCGCTGCCGTCGTGAGCTGCCTCGCCCTTACCGCCTGCGGCGGTGGCTCGGGCGCTGCCGACGGTCAGACCGCAACCGGCACCGGCCAGGGCAAGGGCGGCGAGATCACCGTCACCCTCGCGAAGGCTTCCGACGGCACCATCACCGTTTCCGAGATCAAGGGCGACAACGAGACCCAGGGCATCGGCGGCTATGAGGCCATCCAGGACGGCACCTACAAGGCCCAGATCGAAAAGGCCCAGGGTTCCGACATCGAGGGCGTTTCCGGCGCCACCATCACCACCGACGGCGTCAAGGCCGCTGTGGACGACGCTCTCTCCCAGCTCAAGTAACTTCGATCTCATCCGAGATTGCGAAGGGGCCCGCTCGATCGAGCGGGCCCCTTTCTTCTTTTGACCAAATGGCGGAAGATCTGGTGCGAGGCGATAGGCCGTGGCATCAGATTGACATGGCGGACGCGCCTAATACGCCTCATCGAGCGGAGCATGGGCCTTCACGTCGAGCGTGAAATCGGCGAGCTTGCCCTGCGCGAAGCGGTCGAGCGCGACCTCCGCGATCATGGCGGCGTTGTCGCCGCAGGCCGACAGCGGAGGCATGACCAGACGGAACCCGTTCTTCGCGCACATCTTCTCATAGGCCGCACGCAAGGCGGGATTGGCGGCGACGCCGCCGCCCAGACAGAACGTGCGCGAACCGGTCTCGATAAGCGCTGTGCGGGCTTTCGCCACCTGGACGTCCACAACCGCCTGCTGGAAGCTGGCCGCGATGTCCGGGATGTTCAGCGGCATGCCCGCCTCCTGCTGCTTGTGGATATAGGTGATGACCGCGGTCTTCAGGCCGGACAGGCTGAAGCGCAGATCGCCCGAATGCATGAGCGCGCGGGGGAAATCGATGGCGCGCGGATTGCCCTTCGCTGCGTATCTGCTGATGATAGGACCGCCCGGATACCCGAGGCCGAGCGCCTTGGAAACCTTGTCGAACGCTTCCCCCACCGCATCGTCGATCGTTGAGCCGAGCGTTTCGTAGTTCGCCCAGTCCTTCACATGCACGAGCATCGTGTGCCCGCCGCTCACGAGCGAAACGACCATCGGCGGAGCGATTGCGGGATCGGCGATCTTGTTGGCGTACAGATGGCCTTCGAGATGGTTGACCGCGATAAGAGGAACCCCTGACCCCCAGGCAAGGCCCTTGGCGAAGGCGACGCCCACGACGAGCGCCCCGACGAGCCCCGGCGCATAGGTGACGGCGATCGCGTCCAGATCGCGCCAGCGCAAAGACGGACGCCCGAGCGCGACTGCCGCACGCTCGAGGCATTCGTCCGCGACACCGCAGATGGCTTCGATATGCTTGCGACTCGCGATTTCGGGAACCACCCCGCCGAACCGTGCGTGGAAATCGACCTGGGACGCCACGACATCCGAAAGGATCGTGCCGTCTCCTGCGATGATCGATGAGGCCGTTTCGTCGCATGAGCTTTCGAATGCGCAGATGAGAGGAGTAGAAACGGGTACGGTCGCAGGCACTGCGGCATCTGCGGCCGAATCGGTTTCCGAGACGTCGCCGTTCGAAGCGCCCGCATGCCCCGCAGGAGAGATCTCGTCGATCTTAAGCGACATGCCGGCGACATCGCGCGCGACCATCGGAAACGGCCCCGTCATGATGACGGCATCCTCGCGATCGGAATAATAGCAGGGACGGACCCCGATGCGCTCGATCCCGAGCGCCCCATAGAAGCGCTGCGCGCCTTCGTTCGATGCACGCACCTCAAGCGTCATCTCGGTCGCACCGAGGTCGCGCGCATCGGACGCCACGAGACCGATCAGGTGCCGCGCGATTCCCCGACGGCGCATATCGTCTTCGACGGCGATCTTCAGCACCTGGACCTGGCCGTCTACGACAAGACCGCCGCAATATCCGACGAGCCGCTCCCCTACGAACGCGGCCCACCAGGTACGATCCTTGCGCGGAAGCTCATCGAGCACGGATGCCTCGCTCCAGGCGTCCGTGCCCATCGCGTGGGATTCAAGCGACGCGACATCGGACGCATGCGCCGCATCGAGGGGACGGAACGTGAGCGCGCCTTCGGCTTGCACGCCCGACGCGAGGTTGCGCACCTCCGGCGCGGAAAGCCTTACCCGTTCGTTTTCCTCCGCATCGGACAGCCGCGTGTATACCGGAAGCAGCGTCGCCGCGTCGCCTCCGATGCGGCGGGCGCGCAGAAGGCCTTCGGGGCTCGGAGCCCAGAGGGCATCGTCGGCGACGGGAAAACCCGCTTCGGCGAAGGAACCCCGATACTTCACGAGCGCATCGCCGCAGACGAGCACGTCGGAGCGAGCAGGCGTCGCATCGGGAAGCGCGACGGCGAGGGCCTCGTCGATCCAGTCCTGCACCGCGCGCGCGGACACGACGGCGTCGGACGTCAGGCGGTGCGCGCCTGCACTATCGATCATGAAGAGCGCCGGATAGACCTCCTTGCGCATCGCGTCGGCAGCGACGATCATAGCTCCCCGGTACCCCGATTCCCACACGCCCCAAGCCACGGCATCAAGTGTCGAAACGCCGAACAGCGGGACCTCAAGACCCGACGCGATTCCCTTGGCGGCGGCCATGCAGATGCGCACGCCCGTGAAGCTGCCCGGACCGCGGCCGCACACGATGGCGGCGATGTCGTCCTTCTCGATGTTCTCCCCGGCCATCAGCTCATCGATCATAGGGATGAGCACGGTGTTGCTCGCGCGATGGGCGGCGCGCGCCTCTCCGGCAACGAGGCGCGCAGGGGCCTCCTTCAACACGATGCGACCCGCTTCTGCTCCATCCGCATCGACGGATCCAATGCCGACGACGACAGCCTCGTTCGCCGTATCGAATGCGAGGACGTATCCCATGATGTTTCGCCTTCCCTCATATGAACGCTGCCATAGTAGCAGCGAAAACGCCCGGGCACGCCCGGGCGTTCGTCAAGTCACTCACAAAGAGGATATCCGCCTCGTAACGCATGGCACGCATGCGTTACGAGGGATTCGCAGCTCAAGCCCTTGCTTTGCGCAGCTCCGGAACCGCCTGGCGCACCGAATGGGCAAGCGCGACGCCGATCGCAAGCTTGATGGCGTCGAGCAGGATGAACGGCGCGATGCCGGCAAGGAACGCCGCGGCGGGACCCAGGTCTGCAACGGCCATGAGCTGCACCCATCCGCACAGGTATGAAACGGCGAGGAACACGACGGCCGCCACGCCTTCCCGCGCGTATGACGCCGCTTTGGAAGAAGGCTCGGGCCAGAATCGGAGGACAGCGACGGCGAGCAGGGCGCCCAAGGCGAACCCGTAGATGAACCCGCCCGACGTGCCCAGCATGACCCCCATGCCGCCGCGCATGCCCGAGAACACGGGAATGCCGAGCGCACCGATGGCGACATATGCGAATATGCTGATGAGCGCTTCACGCGACGGCAGCAGAAGCAGCACGAAGACCATCATCATGGTCTGGAGCGTGAACGGCACGGGGCCGAGCGGTACCGTGACCCATGCGCCTACCGCGAGCAGCGCGATGGAAAGTCCGCAGAATGCGACGGAACGGCTTCGAGACATGGAGGTCCTTTCCGGAAGCGCGCGAGGCGAACGCTCCCTTGAACAGAAACGACCCCTCGACGAGGGGCCGCGAACGGCACGATGCCGTTTGAGACGGATGGTGCCCGAGACGAGATTCGAACTCGTACATCTGTGAAGATAGCGGTTTTTGAGACCGCCGCGTCTGCCATTCCGCCACTCGGGCGCAGTGGCGAATTATACCTGAACGCCCGAGTCCTTCCAAGATGGCGAAGGGGCATGCCCGTCTGCTATCGTAGGCGGCGTTCCGCACCCGTTCCTGCCTACGAGCCAAGGAGGCCGACGCCATGGCCGCATACGTCCCCGACGTTTCGATCCTGCAAGAAGCCGACGCATTCATCGATGCCCATTGGGAAGAGATCGTCGAAGAGATCGAGCGGCTCATCGCCGTTCCGAGCGTCGTCGACTTCGATGCCGCGACGCCCGAGCATCCGAGCGGAAAAGAGGCCCACGACGGTCTGAATGCCGCTGTCGATTTGGCCCGCCGCCTGGGCTTCGAGGCAACCGACAACAACGGCAACGTCGGCGTCGCCGTGCTGCCGGGAGAGCGCCCCGAGACGCTCGCTATGATCTGCCATGCCGACGTCGTGCAGCCAGGCATCGGCTGGACAGTCGACCCCTGGACGCTCGTGCGGCGCGACGGCTTTCTCATCGGGCGCGGCGTCGTCGACGACAAGGGCCCGCTTGCGATATCCCTGTACTGCATGAAGTTCTTCGCCGACCGCGGCATTCGCCTGCCCTATACGATGCATATGATCATGGGTGCGAACGAAGAGGTCGGCACGATGCAGGACGTCGCCTTCTATCTGGAGAAATACGGAGCTCCCGCATTCACGTTCACGCCTGACGACATGTTCCCCGTCTGCTATGGGGAAAAGGGCTGCGTCAACGCCGAAGTCGCCTCGCCGGCCTTCGAGGACGGTGCGATCGTCGACTTCACGACCGGCGAATCGTCCCTGAATGCCGTGCCCAGCATGGCCGCGCTCGTGGTGAGACACGAGGGAAGCGGCCTGCCCGATACCGACTGCGTGACCGTGACCGAGGAAAACGTGGACGGCATCCCCTGCGCGCGCATCGTCGCGCACGGAAGGGGCGGGCACGCATCCATGCCTGAAGGCACCGTCAACGCCATCGGGCTCGCCTGCGACTACGCGCTTGGACATAGGCTCGTCGACGGCGCCGAGGCCGATTTCCTTCGGCTCGTATCGGCGCTCGCGGCATCCACCGACGGCGCCGCCGCGGGCATCGATTGCTCCGATGCGCACTTCGATCCGCTGACCGGCGTCATCGGAACCGTCCGCACGGAAGGAAGGCGCGTCGTGGCGACGCTCGACATCCGCTTTCCCACCGCCACCACGGTCGATGCGATCATGGAATCGCTTCGGTCCGTCGCAGCGGCCGCAGGCGCCGATGCGCGCTTCGTCAGCGGGCGCGATCCTTTCGTCCTCGATCCCGAAGGCCCGGTCGTGCGCACGCTCGCGCAGGCGTACCGCGACGCCACGGAGCTGGACGGCGAACCCTTCACGATCGGCGGCGGAACCTATGCACGCGCCTTCCCCTGCGCCGCGAGCTTCGGCGTGCTGGATCCGCACGACGACTACCCCGATTGGGTCGGCCAGATGCACGGCGCCGACGAAGGCGTTGCGGAAGAAACGCTCAAGCGCGCGATGCGCGTCTACATCCTGACCATCGACCGCCTGATGGGAATGGATCTGAACGACCTGTCCGCATAGTCCGGGAATACGAGACGGCGGGCGCCCCCCCCGTCGGACGCGCCCGCCATTCGTCATCTTATTTAAGACAGAAACCGCCCCGGCTACGCCGTCGCCTCGAGCGCAGCCTGAACCACGTGATCGAGCAGGACCTGCGTCGTGACGCCTCCCACGCCGCGCGGAACAGGCGTGATGGCATCGACGATGGGCTCGACGGCCGCGAAGTCGACATCGCCGCAGAGCGCCCCCGCCTCGTCGACGTTCATGCCGACGTCGATCACGATCTGGCCGGGTGCGAAGCATGCGGCTCCATACGCCTTCGCACGTCCCGTAGCGCAGACGACCACATCGGCCGCGCGCATCTTCGCAGGTAAGTCGCGCGTATGCGAATGGCAGACAGTCACGGTCGCATTGCGGGAAAGGATCAAGGCCGCCACGGGCCGTCCGATCACCAGGCTTCGTCCCACGACGACCGCATCCGCACCGTCGAGCGGCACCTCGTAATGATCGAGCATCTCGACGCAGGCCTGCGCGGTGCACGGCGCGAATCCGACGCCCGATTCCGTGAACACCCCGGAAAGCGAGGCTTCTCCCGCCGCGTCGACATCCTTTTCGGGAGCGAGCGCAGCGCAGACCGCCCTCTCGTCCACGCCGGCAGGCATAGGACGAAACATCAGGCATCCGTGGATCGTCGGATCGCCGTTGACCGCGTGCACGGCCTTCAGCACCTCATCGGTTCCGACGTCGGCCGGAAGGACGACCTGGCGCACGCTGACGCCGAGCGCTTCCGCGCGCTTGATCGCCGTGCGTTCGTAGGCCAGATCATCGGGGCGTTCCCCGATGCGCAGAATCGCGAGCGTCGGCACGACGCCGCGCACCGCAAGCTCGGCCACGCCTTCGCGTGCACGCGCGGCGATGCGGGCCGATACGTCTTTCCCCACAAGAAGGCGTCCCATGGAACTCCTTATCTGATCGAAACCCTCTTCCGGTGACGCGCGAAACCCTCTCGTGCGGGAACGGGCGCGGCGCCGGAAGACGCTTCCTACACGTTGTCTTTCACGAAGTCGTACACGACCTGGGCGGAATACTCGAACGTACGGATCATGTCGTCGACTTCGCCGAGATAGGCCTGGGCTGCATCGGCGTCCTTCATGTACGCCGCGTTGACGCGCACGCTGAGCGCGGCCGCCTTCATGGCGCCGAGGGCGATGATGACCGAGGCGCCCACGTCGGACAGGATCATCCTGTCCACAAGCCCGATCAGGTCGTGGTCGATCTCGATCACCTTCGCGCAGATGCGCATGATCTGCATGGGCACCTCGCAGGCGCCGACGAGCGCGGCCTGCTGGGCTTCGCTCTTCCGCGCGCGTTCTTCCGGCGTCGATTTGGGCATCTTCCAGGTGGCCGCAAGGGCGCCGAATGCAACGGCGTCCTCTTCGACGAGCCCGACCAGCGCCTCGCGGCAGGATGCGAGCATATCGGTCTGCTCCTGCAGCTTGCCGGCGATGCTCTCGTAGGCGCGCTTGCGTCCGGCGATCGCGATCACCATGCTCGCAAGGGCGGCCGAAAGAGCCCCGACGTACGCCGAGGCCCCGCCCCCGCCTGGCGCGGGGGCGTCGGATGCAAGTTCGTTGAGGAATGTTTCGTCGATGGCAGGCATTAGAACAGTCCCGTGATCCTTCCCGTTTCGTCGACGTCGATGCGCTCGGCCGCAGGATGCTTCGGCAAGCCGGGCATCGTCATGATATCGCCCGTCAAGGCGACCACGAAGCCCGCGCCCGCCGCCACGCGCAGGTTGCGGACGGTGATCGTGAAGCCGCGCGGAGCGCCGAGGCGCTTCGGGTCGTCGGAGAAGCTGTACTGGGTCTTGGCCATGCAGACCGGCATCCCGTCGAATCCCTGCGCCTTGAGGCGCGCAAGCTGCTTCGCGGCGGCCGGCGTGAACTCGACCCCGTCGGCGCGGTAGACGCGCGCGGCGATGGAGCCGAGCGCCTCTTCGACCGGAGCGCCGCTTTCGTAGCAGAAATCGAAATCGTTCGGCTGCTCGCACAGGCGCACGACCTCTTCGGCCAGCGCGGTCCCGCCCGCGCCGCCGCGCGCCCAGACCTCGGACAGGGCGACGTTCACGCCGAGCTCCTTGCAGGTTTCCTCCACGAGGGCGAGCTCCGCCTCCGTGTCGGTCGGGAAGCGGTTGATGGCCACGACGCAGGGAAGATGGTAGACCTGCGTGATGTTCTCGACATGCTGCAGCAGGTTCGGCAGGCCCGCCTTGAGGGCATCGAGGTTCTCTTCGCCCAGATCGGCCTTCGCCACGCCTCCATGGTTCTTGAGCGCGCGCACCGTGGCGACGACGACGACCGCGTCGGGTTCGAGGCCCGCCAGGCGGCATTTGATGTCAAGGAACTTCTCAGCTCCCAGATCGGCGCCGAAGCCGGCTTCGGTGACGCAGTAGTCGCCCAGCGCGAGGGCCATGCGCGTGGATATGAGCGAGTTGCAGCCATGCGCGATATTGGCGAAGGGGCCGCCATGCACGAACGCCGGCGTGCCTTCGAGCGTCTGCACCAGATTGGGCTTGAGCGCATCCTTGAGCAACGCGCACATGGCGCCTTCCGCATGCAGCTCGCCCGCCGTGATCGGGGCGTCGGCGGCGGTGTATCCCACGACGATGCGCGCCAGGCGCGACTTGAGGTCCGACACATCGGTCGCCAGGCAGAACACGGCCATGACCTCGGATGCGACCGTGATGTCGAAGCCGTCTTCGCGCGGGACGCCGTGCGCCGGGCCGCCTAAGCCGTCCACGATGCTGCGCAGCTGGCGGTCGTTCATGTCCACGACGCGCTTCCAGGCGATCTTGCGCACATCGAAGCCGAGCGCGTTGCCTTGCTTGATGTGGTTGTCGATCATCGCGGCGAGAAGGTTGTTGGCGGCTCCTATGGCGTGGAAGTCGCCCGTGAAATGCAGATTGATGTCTTCCATAGGAATGACCTGGGCGTACCCGCCGCCCGCAGCGCCGCCCTTGATGCCGAAGACAGGGCCGAGCGAAGGCTCGCGCAATGCGACGAGCGCGTTCTTGCCGATGCGGCGCATGGCATCCGCGAGGCCGACCGTCGTCGTGGTCTTGCCTTCGCCGGCAGGCGTCGGATTGATGGCCGTCACGAGCACGAGCTTGCCGGCTTCGCGCGGCTTGTCGCGCAGGAGGTTGTAGTCGACCTTGGCCTTGCTGCCGCCATACTGTTCCAGGTATTCCTCGGGAATGCCCGCCGCGCGGGCGATCTCGGTGATGCGCCGAGGCGTCACGGACTGGGCGATTTCGATATCGGACAGCATGGGCCTTCCCTTCCTTCGTCGCGCACGTCCGAAGAGGCGCGCATGGTTCATGCGGGGTATGAAGCAGAATTATACGGAGCGCGTCCGATGCGGCGGAGCACTCATCCCCATGCGGCGCGAATCGATTGTTGACGGGAAGGAATCAGCGGAACGGAGCCATCCAGAGGTCGGACGCGCACGTGCTAGAATACGAACGAAAGCCACGTCAGGCGCACGTCCGCATGCTGCGCGGCGGCGCCGGCGCGAATCGTCCCCGAGGAATTCCGAGGCCACCATGAGCGATGCTCCCGAATCCATCCTGATCGTCGACGACGAGCAGTCCATCACCGACTTCGTTTCGTACAGCCTGAAGAAAGAGGGCTTCTCCGTCGATACCGCCGCGAACGGCGAAGAGGGCCTGGCCGCGGCCATGCGCAAAGACTACGACCTGTTCATCCTCGACATCATGCTTCCGGGCATGGACGGCTACGAGCTCTGCCGCCGCCTGCGCGCGCGCACCGCGTCGCCCGTCCTCTTCCTGTCCGCCCGCGACACCGAGCTCGACAAGGTGGTCGGATTGGAAATCGGCGGCGACGACTACCTGGCGAAGCCCTTCGGCGTACGCGAGCTCATCGCGCGCGTACGCGCGCTGCTGCGTCGCGGCCGCCTGGAGGATTCCCCGGCCGACCAGTCCATCTCCGCGGGCGGCGTGACCTTGAACGAAGGCCGCCATTCCGCCGATGGCCCCAACGGCCCGATCGACCTCACGCCGCGCGAATTCGAGCTGCTCGCCGCCCTCATGAAGGTGGCCGGCAAGGTGGCCACGCGCGAAGAGCTCCTGAGAGAAGCCTGGGACTGGGAATACATCACCGAGACCAAGACCGTCGACACGCATATCAAACGTCTGCGCGACAAGCTGTCCGCCGCCGGCATAGATCAGAACGTCATCGAGACGGTCCGCGGCTACGGGTACCGCTTCAAGGCGTAAACGCGCGTGCCCAAGCGCCTTCAGACATACTTCGCCATCCTGACGGTCATCTTCGCGACGACGGGCGCCCTGCTCACAGGCATGCTCGTGCTGGTCAACGCGTTCGGGCCCGTGCCCGTGTTCTGGATGGCGACCTCCGGCACGCTCATCACGTTCTCGGTCAGCCTCGTGATCGGCTACTACATCGCCGAACCCCTGAAAGACCTGCATGGCAAGGCGCAGGCGCTTCTGCGCGGAGAGCCGGACGCCGAGGTTGCCCCTGACGGGCGCCTCTATGAGGCCGACCTGCTCGCCCATGATTTCGCGACGCTGTTCAAGAAATCGAAATCCCAATTCGGAGACCTGTACATCCAGCAGAAACGCCAGACGAAATTCATCAGCGACGTCGCCCATGAGCTGCGCACGCCGCTCACGGCCATCCATGGAAGCGCCGAAACCATGCTCGACCCCGATATGCCGCCCGAGATGCGCGCCCGGTTCTGCCAGACCATCATGAGCGAATCCGAGCGCCTCACGCGCCTTGCGAACGACCTGCTCACATTGCAGCACATCGAAGACGGCACCGACAGCGCCACGCTCGAGCGCATCGATCTGCATCGCGTGGCGAACGAGGTCGCCGACGCGCTCGAACCCCTGATCGACGAGCGGGGCGGCACGATCGAAGTGATCGGCGAAGCCCCCGACGTGCTCGGCAATCCCGACCGTCTCTACCAGGTCGTCTACAACCTGGCGGCGAACGCCTGCCGCTTCATCGGCCAGGAAGGGCACGTCGTCATCAGGCTCGAAGGATTCGCCGACCGTTCGATCGTAAGCGTCGTGGACGACGGGCCCGGATTCGGCGATATCGACCCGAAACTCCTGTTCACGCGCTTTTATCGCGGCGATAACTCCCGCGCGCGCACGACCGGCGGGTCCGGGCTGGGACTCGCCATCGCCAAGAGCATCGTCGATGCGCACGACGGCACCATCGAAGCCTACAACGTCCCTCGGGGCGGCGCCTGCTTCAGCGTCTCCCTGCCCAGCGTGCACTGACGAGGATCCGAAACGCCTGCCCTGCCGCATGCATGCGGCAGAGAGGATATCGGCCGCGCCCGACGGAAGACGGGCGCAAGACCATGGGGCACCGCATCGGCATCCCGAACGACGGCTTACGGAAGCCATCCATGGCCTGCAGGAATCCGCACGCGATGCGCGTCGGCTACGCCGACCTCCTCCAGCGCGTCAGGCGGCGCTCGGCCACGTCGAACAGCTCGTAGAGGATCACGCCCAGCACGGCCATCGCGATGATGCCCGCGAACATGCGCGGGTAATCGAGCAACGCCCAGGAATTCACGATGAAGTACCCGAGGCCCGTCGAGCCGGCGAGGCTTTCGGCGAAGAACAGGATGGCGACCGCCGTACCCGATGAGATGCGCAACGCGGTGAAGAGCTCGGGCAGCGTGGCCGGCACGACCACGTGACGATAGACGTCAAGGCGCCCGGCGCCGAGCGAACGCACCGATTCTATGCTGTCCTCGGGAACCGCCTTCGCCGCATCGCGCACGGTGACCAGCACCTGGAAGAAGATCGTGAGCGCGATGAGCGCGATCTTGGGCGCGTCGGCAAGGCCCATGAGCACGATGAGCACCGGAAGCAGGACCACCTTCGGAAGCGGATAGAGGAAATAGAGCACCGGCGCGAAGACGGCGTCGAGGCGCGCGGAGCGCCCGCAGACAAGGCCGAGGGGTATGGCGAGCACCGTGCCTGCGAACATGGCGATGACGACGCGATAGAGGCTCACGCCGAACGCGGGCAGGATCTCATTCCCGTAGGCGATGAGCTGCCGCACGGCCGGCAGCGGTTCGGGCAGGGCGGGACTTCCCACGAGCATCGCCGTGATATGCCATCCCGCGAATATGAACGCGATCGCAAGCGCGTATCCTGCGATCTTGCGCGCGGCTTCTCTATGCATGGCTTCCCCTCCCATGCAGCACGGCGCGCAGCGTGCGGCACCGCTCGAAGAAGAGATCGGAATCGCGCCAGGCCGCATCCGTCATCTCGGAGTTTTCGAGCGCATAGACGATGCGTCCGGGACGCGGCGAGACGACGACGACGCGCTGCCCGAGGAAGACCGCCTCTTCGACCGAATGTGTGACGATGACCTGGGAATACCCTTCCCTTTTCCACGTGCCTTTCAGCATGGACTGCATCTCCTCGCGCAGGAAGGCATCGAGCGCCGACAGAGGCTCGTCCATGAGAAGGACGTCGGTATCGCAGGTCAACGCCCGCGCCATGGCAAGGCGCTGGCGCATGCCGCCCGACAGCTCGGACGGGTACGCATCGGCGAAGTCGGCAAGCCCGACCGTCGCGAGCGCCTGCGCGACGCGTTCCCGACGCACGGATGCGGACGCATGGCGGATCTGCAGCCCCAGGCCCGCGTTCTGCGCGACCGTCTTCCACGGCAGCAGGCCGAAATCCTGCAGGATGAGCGCCGTCGCACGGCGCGGCGATGCGATCGGCCGCCCGTTCACCGCGACGGAGCCGGACGTGGGCGCCGCAAGCCCGCTCGCAATGCGCAGCGCAGTCGACTTCCCGCATCCGGACGGCCCGAGCACGGCGACCGATTCGCCGGGACCCACATCGAGCGTGAAGCCGTCGAGGGCCTGCGTCGCGCCCTGGGCGCCTTCGTAGACCTTGCAGACGTTCGACCAAGAGAGGCCTGCTCCTTCGGGCATACGCCTCATGCCTCCTGTTCCTGAGCGGAGATACGACGATTCAAACGGCGCATCTCGACGATGACGAAGATGCCGACCGCGAAGACGGCAAGGAAGTCGGACAGAGGCCACGAGAAGAAGATCGAACGGAGCGGCGTCATGCCGTCGAAGATGAGCGGCAGGACGAGAGGTAGCCCCACCTGCGCCGGAACGAGGAAGAGAATCTGGCGCGAGAGGGACAGGACGATGCTCTTCGCCGGCTGGCCCGTCGCCTGGAAATAGTTCGATCCCATGATCTGGAATCCGATGAACGGAAGCAGCGCCAGATTGATGCGCAAGGCGCGTACCGTGAAATCCACGAGCTCGGGGCTGTCGATGCCGAAGAAGACGACGATCTCGCGTGCGAAGACCATGAGCAGCGCCCACATGACCGTGGCGGTGGCGGTCGCGCCGACGACGCCCGTGCGGAAGGTCTCGCGCACGCGGCTCCAGAGCTTGGCGCCGTAGTTGTACCCGAGGATCGGCTGCACGGCGATCGCCATGCCGACGAGCGGAAGAATGACGAACATCCCCACGCGGCTGACGACGCCGATCGTCGCAAGCGCCCCGTCGGCGCCGATCGGATCGGCCGATCCGTACGTCACCAGGACATAGTTCGTGACGAAGCTCACGAGCGCCGCTCCGGCCTGGACCGCGAACGATGCGGCGCCGAGAGACAGGATGGCGCCGACGATCTTCGCCTTCAGCGGGAAATGTCGCACGCGCAAACGGATGGGCACGTTCGGGGTCTTCAGGAAGTACCACAGCACGCTTGCGGCGGAAAGCGCGGTGCCGGCGACCGTCGCGAGCGCGCTGCCGTGGACGCCCCAGCCGAAGCCGGCCACGAACAGCGCGTTGAACGCCGTGCAGCCGACCGCGCCGATCACCATGGTCCACAGCGCGCGGTTCGGCGCGCCCGTCGTGCGGATGAAATTATTAAGACCGGCCCCGACCAGCTGGAATACGCTCCCTACGCAAAGGATCTGGATGAACGCGCGTGCATAAGGTCGCGTCTCGTCGGTCGCGGAGGACAGGTCGAGCAGGAATTCGATCACCGGTGGGCAGAGCGAAAGCGCGCCGAGCGCGACGGCCACGACAAGCCCGAGAACGAAGGTGTTGCCGAAGACGCGCTCGGCCTCCTCGTGCCGCCCTTCGCCGAGACGCAGCGCGCACAGGGCGTTGCCGCCGGCGCCGACGAAGATCGACAGCGCCATCGTGATCAGCATGATGGGCGATGCGACGGTGATCGCCGAGAGAGCCAGATCCTCGGCGAAATTGCCCAGGAACACCGAATCGATCAGGTTGTAGGCGCCGTTGACGATCATGCCTGCGACAGCGGGGACGGCGAATTCCACCACGAGCGCGCGGATATCGCCCGTGCCGAGACGGGAGATCCGGGCCGCTTCCCCGTGTTCGTCATGCCGTTGCGCCATATGGTTCGCCGCTCCTTCGACCCCCGTGCAGCGGAGGCCCGCCATCAACCTTAGCCCTCGCATGCGAGGGCTATCGCCACACCGTTCTAAAACACGTCGGACCGCACGTCAATGAGCCGCCCGATCGCCGAGAGATAGGCATCCAGCAAGCCTTCGATCGCCTCTTCCGAAAACGGCCCCAGCGTCCCGCGCGCCCCTTGGACGCAGAGGTCTTCCAGATACGCGGGCACGTTGCGCCCATCGGTCCGGATGCCGCCTTCGGGCTTGAATACATTCGTGCCGCAGCCGACGTTCAGGCAGCCGTCGCGCGCCTCGAGCGATATGCCGGCGAGCTTGCCCGCATCGCAGACGACGTCGTTTTTCGGCTTCACGCGCACGATGCCGTCAGCCACGCCGCAGAAGTCACGTATGACCTGGGCGCAGGTCCGAGCGAGCAGGATGCTCGACTCGGGCCAGACGGCTTGGGGCGTGCGCGGCCGCAGCAGGAAGGAGAAGTACAGCCCGCCGCGCGGACTCTCCCACACGCGCTTCCACGTGCCCCGCCCCGATTCCTGCGCGAACGAAGCGACGCAGGCGCCTGCCGGCTCGCCTGCGCGCGCGAGCGCCCAGACATCATCGTTCGTGGAAGCGGTCGTGCCCTTCCATGTCACTCTAAAGCGCATGGGCCGCCCCGTATTTCACCTGATCGGAAGTCATGGCCGTGCCATCGGCCAGAACGTGCGTCGGCGCAAGCTCCATCAGAGGCTTCACGACGAAATCCCGTTCGAGGATCCGCGGATGCGGGAGCGTCAGCGCATCGGAGCCGACCACATGCATCTGATAGTCGAGGATGTCGATATCGCAGGTGCGCGGCCCGTTTTCGACCTCGCGCACACGTCCGAGGCTGCGCTCGATCGCATGCAGGTAGCCGAGGAGCTCCTTCGGCGCGATGCCGGTGCGCGCAAGCACCACGGCGTTCACGAACGGATCCTGATCCTCGAGATACGCGGGCTCGCTTTCATAGAAGCGGGAGATATCGACGATCTGGGTGTCGGGAAGCGTGCAGAGCGCGCTTATGGCCTGATTGAGGTTCGCGATCTTGCCCTCGGTCTCTTCGCCGGGATGCGCGACCAGGGGCACATTGGCGCCGAGTCCGAGGAACACGTACGGACGCAGGCCCTTGAGCGCCTCCATCGTGGTCGCGACGTTATGCATGCGCAGCACCGTGGCGCCCAGCTCGCAGCCGAGCAGCGCCTCGGCGGCGGAAGCCTCGTCGCGCTCGGACGGCTCGTCGATGCCGTAGGCGCGGCCTACGTAGCTCTTGCGCGAGGGAGCGCACATGACCGGATAGCCGAGCCGCGCGAATTCCTGGAGATTGCGCATCATGACGAGCGTCTCCTCGGGCGACTTCCCGAATCCAGGACCTGGATCGATGCAGATGCGTGCACGATCGACGCCGTGGGATTCCAGCAGCGCGGCCTGACGAGACAGGTAGTCTTTCACCTCGGCGACGATGTCGTCGTAGGCGGTGTTCCGCTGCATGGTCGCGGGAGTGCCGCGCATATGCATGACGACGCAGCCGCAATCCGCATCGGCAGCCACGCGCACCATGGCGGGATCGGAAAAGCCCGAGACGTCGTTGATGATCGAGGCGCCCGCATCGACGCAGGCTTGGGCGACCGGGGCATGGCGCGTATCGATGCTGACGCAGATTCTCTGGTCGGCAAGACGACGAACGACATCCACAACGCGCGCACGCTCTTCTTCGCAGGAAACCTCCGCCGCGCCGGGACGCGTGGATTCGCCGCCGACGTCGATGATCTGCGCGCCATCGTCGACCAGGGCACGTGCGTGCGCAAGGGCCGAATCAAGGTCGGCATGCGCGCCGCCGTCCGAAAACGAGTCGGGCGTCACGTTGAGCACGCCCATGACGATGGGCGTCCGGGGGTCGAACGCATATGATCCGCAGCGCCATTCCATGGCCGCACGCTCCTTCGATCCTTATGAAACGAATGGGACCGCGCCGAAGCGCGGTCCCATCCATGGTACTCGCAAAACGTCTGCCGCTTAGGCGTCGCGGCCTTCTTGGGAAGAATCCCCATCGACGCGCTTCAGGACATCCTCCGTCGCGCGCTCGGATGCCGTCTCGGCCGCACCGGCCGAAGCGGGAGCCTCGACGGCGGGGGAATCTTGCCCGGATGCCGAGCCCGCATCGACGATCTCGGCGAAAACGCCTTCGCCGGCGATGAGCCCGGCTTTCTCCTTCTCGAGGTATTCGTCCCACGTGCCGTCCAGCAGGGCATCGCACGCAGGCCCGTCGACCGTCTCGCGTTCGAGCAGAACGGACGCCATCAGGTGCATCTGGTCCGCGTGTGCGGAGAGCACCTCTTTGGCCGTGTCGTAGGCCTGCTTCATCAGGCGCGCGACCTCGGCGTCGATGGCCTGGGCCGTCTTCTCGGAGTAATCGGCGGAATTGCCGTAGTCGCGTCCGAGGAAGACCTCGTGATTCGGCTCGCCGAACGTCTGGTGCCCCAGTTCGTCGGACATGCCGTAGTTCACGATCATCTTGCGCGCCTGCTTGGTCGCGCGCTCCAGGTCGTTCGAGGCGCCCGTGGTGATATCGCCGCAGAACAGCTCTTCGGCGACGCGACCGCCCAGGAACACCGCCAGATCGTCGATCATGGCAGCGCGGCTGACGAGGAACTTGTCCTCGTCAGGAACGGACATCGTGTAGCCGAGCGCCATGCCGCGCGGCACGATCGTGATCTTATGGACCGGATCGGCATGCTCGAGCAGATGCCCGACCAGCGCATGGCCGGACTCATGGTACGCGATGGTGCGGCGCGTCTCCTCGGTCAGGACGCGGTTCTTGCGCTCAGGTCCTGCCATCAGGCGTTCCAACGATTCATTGACCTCGGACATACCGATGGAATCCTTGTTGCGGCGAGCCGTGAGGAGCGCGGCCTCGTTCATGAGGTTCATAAGATCGGCGCCGGTCATGCCGCTCGTCAGCTTGGCGATGCGCACAAGGTCGACGTCGGAGCCGAGCGGCTTGTTCTTGGCGTGCACCTCGAGGATCTTCTCGCGTCCGCGCACATCGGGCGCATCGACGACGACCTGACGGTCGAAGCGGCCGGGGCGCAGCAACGCCGGGTCGAGCACGTCGACGCGGTTCGTCGCCGCGATCAGCACGACGGCGTCGTTCTTCTCGAAACCGTCCATCTCGACGAGCAGCTGGTTCAGCGTCTGCTCGCGTTCGTCGTGGCCGCCGCCCAGACCGGTGCCCCTCTGGCGGCCGACGGCATCGATCTCGTCGATGAAGATGATGGCCGGCGCCGCATCCTTCGCCTGCTCGAAAAGGCTGCGCACGCGGCTCGCGCCCACGCCGACGAACATCTCGACGAACTCGGAGCCGGAAATGCTGAAGAACGGGACCTTGGCTTCTCCGGCGACCGCGCGCGCAAGCAGCGTCTTGCCCGTGCCCGGAGGTCCGACGAGCAGGCAGCCGCGCGGGATCTTCGCGCCGAGCTTCTGGTACTTGCCCGGATCCATCAGGAAGTCCTTGATCTCCTGAAGCTCCTCGACCGCCTCGTCCTCGCCGGCGACGTCGGAGAAACGCACGTCGGGGCGTTCTTCCACGGTCTTTTTCGCCTTGGCGCGGCCGAACGACATCTGGGAGTTGTTCGCCTTGGAGAACTGGACGAAGAAGAAGATCATGAGCGCGGCGAGCACGAGCATCGGCACCAGGCTCAGAAGCGCATTGGCAATGCCGCTCGGAAGCTTGACCTGGTATTCGATCTCAGGATGCTCCTTCATGAGCTGCATGAGGGAATCCTGGCCCACATAGGTGGACACGTAGGACGACTTCGCGCCCAACGTCTTCTCGTCAAGGGCCTTCGTCTTCACGCCGAGCGCCGTCGGATCCGACGGCGAAAGGAGCGCGCCGAGCTTGACGTTGATGGATTCGAACGCCGTGTTGTAGGCATCGGCCGCGGACGATCCTGCGGTCGCAGCCGGATAGTACGAGCCTGAAACGGTGTACTTCCCCGCATCGTAGACGACGTTCTCCACGCGACCCTGCTCGACCGCCTGGACGAATTCCGAGGTGACAAGCTTATCGGGCTGTTCGGAGCTGCTCATCATCGTCATCATCTGGCTACCGACGAAGAAGGCGAACAGGAACAGGATCAGGGCGGTGAGCATGGACGTACGGCGAGGCGGGCGCCCTTGGGAGCCGCCATCGGACGACGATCCGCCGAGCTCGTCGAAGGGATTCGTCCACGAAGGGCGGTCGTCGCGCGAAGGACGGCCTTCGTCCGACCGCGCAGGCGGACGGTAGTCGGGACGCTCGCCGCCGAACGAGGGCGGGGGGACGGGACGGCCGCCGTCGCGGCGGTCGTCGTCGCGACGGTTGTCGTTGCTGTTCGATTCGTTGTTGGATTGGTCGCTCATGAGTTTCCTTGGTAGACCTCGGGCTTCAGCACGCCGATATAGGGAAGGTTGCGGTAGTTCTCCGCGTAGTCCAACCCATAGCCGACGATGAATTCGTTCGGACATTCGAACCCTACGTACGCGCAGTCGACCGGAGCCTGGACCTCGGTCTTCTTGCGCAGCAACGTAGCGATCTGGATGGACGCGGGCTTGCGCGACTCGAGGACGCGCATGAGGTACTTGAGGGTCAGGCCGGAATCGAGGATGTCCTCGGCGATGATGACGTGGCGGCCCTCGACGTTCGTGGACAGATCCTTCAGGATGCGCACGATGCCCGAGCTCTTGACTCCGCTGCCGTACGACGACACGGCCATATAGTCCATCTCGAGGGGCAGGTTTATCGACCGGACCAGATCGGACATGTAGATGGCGGCGCCGCGCAGCACGCTGATGACCAGCACGGCCGGCGATCCATCGTGCGTCGGCTCGTATGCCTTGTCAGCATAATCCCTGGTGATGGCCTGTCCGATTTCTCGAACGCGCGCCTGGATCAAATCAGGCGAATAGAGCACTTCGGCGATATCGTCGTCTCCGTACCATGACGATTCCGACGAATCCCGCGTCTGCATCTCGCTCATGTTGACTGCCCTCTTTCAAACGATGCGTACGAACGTGCAGTGTACCATCACTTCGCACCTCGCCTGCAGATTCGGTCACCGCGCATCGGGAATACACGTCCTGCGCTAATACCATTCCCCGTCATACAGCATATCGTCATCGTAGAGCATGTCCCCGTCGTACGGACCGCCGTACCCGTAGCCGTACCCGTATCCAGGCCCGTAATAGTAGCCCGGATCGTACGGAACCGGGCCGAGCATCGCGGAGATGAGCCCGGCGAACAGGCATGTGACCAGGAACAGGCCGGCTGCGATCCCGAAGCCGACGAACGACCACGTGATCGACTGGCTGCGCGCCTTCTTCCAGTTGGCATGCCCGGTCAAGACGGCGATGAGCGCGGCGAACGGCCCGAAGAAGAAGCCGAGCACGAGCCACCCGAACTTCTGGCCTCCTGAAAGCTCGCGCAGCGGTTGGCCGGGTGCGTTGTCGTCGAGGGGCATCTGCTGCACATAGGGCGCGTTCGCAGGGCCGTTCGCGTACGGCGCGCCCGGTGCCGCAGGACCGTTCCGCCATCCGTCGCCATAGAATGCCTGCGGCTGGAACGGTGCCGCGCCGTCCTGGGCTGCGCCGTTCGCCTGGAACCGATCGAAAGGCTGGGTCGGCGACGAGGTCGCGGGATCCGCGCCTTCGGCCGACGGGACGAGAGGGGTCGTAGGCTGCGCCGACGTGCCCTGCTCATGATTGAACGTCTGATTCGTCATAAGGTGGCCTCGATTCGCATATCGTATGCCTCTTGTCAGACCACGATTATACGTGGACGGCAGGCGGCACGGCCGCACGCCTTCGCTTGACCACGCGGCCGTTGCCGTACCGACATACTCGCGCCGCCCGAAAGGCGCGGCAAATCCCGCATGCCTCCGATCGACCGCGACCGCGGCACGCCGTATGGAGCGCCTGCGGAAGACATTCCTTTTACGCCGTGCACGCGCGACGGATCGGCCGGAAACGCCTAGTCGTTGAAATCGCTTCCGACGATGACGAGGTACGACGACGAGAACGATCCGAAGCTGCCGTCGTCGCGCATGGCGGTTCCCACGCCCAGCCTCTTGACGATGGCCTGCGCCACCTGCTCGTTGCCCGACTCTCCGTAGACGACGAGCGTCGTGCCGTGATCGAACGACGAGGCGGAGCCCGTGGAGACCACCTTCGCCCCCGAAGGCGTGAGCATCGACGACGCGCGGGCCGCGGCGCCGTCCACTCCGTTGCCGTTGAGCACGGTCACGGTCGCTCCGGAAATCGACGCGCCCGACGAAGCCGACGACGAATCCGCCTCGGACATGAGCTGCTGGATGACGTATTCCGAATTGAGCGTGCCGTCGGTGACGCCGCCGTCGTTGGTCGTGTCGGCCTCGTTAGGCAGGGGCGAGAGCCCCTGATCCACGCGCTTCATCATGGCCGCCCACGCGTCCTGATTGCTGTATTCGTACCACACGCCCCCTTCGTAGGCGGAGGTGGTCGGGTTCATCGCGGAATAGATGTCGGTTTCGACGTCGATGCCCTTCATATTGACGGCCAGGCCCGCGATGTCGGTCGCGCTCATGTCGGTCTCGATGTACTGGCTAAGCGTCGATATGGTCGAGAGGATCGTCGAAGGATCGGATTGCAGAACCTTGTCCGCGATGGCTCCGATGACCATGCGCTGGTTCGCGGCACGATACGCGTCGCCGTCGCCCACGTCGTCGTAGGAATGGCGCGAACGGCACAGGATGAGCGCCTGTTCACCATCGAGGGTCTGCTGGCCTGCGGAAAGCGAGCCGCCGGCACGATCGTCGTCGATGTCCCGCGGGACGTTGACGTCGATGCCGCCGACGCTGTCCACGACGGCTTCCAAACCGTCGAAGTCGACGATCGCGTAATGGGAGATCGGCACGCCCGCGAACTTGGAAACCGTGGATATGGCCAGCTGGGCGCCGCCGAACGCATAGGCGGCGTTTATCTTGCCGGGACCGTGGCCTTCGATGTTGACATAGGTGTCTCGGTAGATGGATACGAGCGTGACCTTCTTGTTCTTAGGGTCGACGCGCGTGAGGATCAGCGTGTCGCTGCGATACGCCCCGTCGTATTCGTTGGTTTCCTCGCGGTACTCGGAACGATCGATGCCGATGAGCAGCATGTAGAAGGGATCCTGCGCCGAAGCCTTCTCGGTCAAGGCGCTCGAGGCGTTCGGATCGGCGCTGGAATGCAGGTTCGAATTCACCTGCCAGAGATATGCGGCCGCCGCGACCCCTACGGCGACGAGCGCGAGGGCGAACGTCGACGCGACGCCGATGAGCACCTTGCGCATGCGTGATCCGCGCTTGCGCTTCTTGCTGTATTCGGCCTGCGTGGAACGCCGAGAGAATTGATCCACAGGATTCGGTTCGTCGACGCGATCCTGCGCCCCGCCGCGATAGGACTGGGAGCTTTCCCGGTAGTATTGGGAGTTGGCGCGAGAATAGTCCTGTGCGCTGCGGGCACCGCTGATATGGACGTCGAGCCCGCGAGAATCAGGCTGCGACGTGGGTTCTCGTCGGTTTCGTGCCATTCGGCATTCTCCTTGTGAATGGGCCGCCCCTGCATATGGACGACGATGCCCGGCCCGGTGCGCTCACGGCGCGCGACGGCCGCTCGATCTTCTATATGCGGCTCGCATCATACAACAAGACGCCGTACGGAGCTTCCCTATCAGCCAAATGAACATCGCCGCGTTACCCCGAGGATACGCGCCGACGCGGTGCGGAACGCCTCGAACCGCCTTCTGAAATGGGTGGGAATGCGCGAGTACGCGCGCCTATCGCCCGCCCGCCGCGGAGCCTCGGGCGTTTCCGGATGCGCCCGTGCGGGATCCGCCCGCGTCCTCTTCGGTTTCGTCGCCTTCGCCGGACGCCTCCGATCGGGCCGTCTGGTCGGCGGTCGCCCCCAAATAGCTTCTCGCCGAACCGACGATGCCGCCGTCGTTGGAGTTCTGCGCCTTGTCTTCGTAGGGAGGAAGCCCCGCGTCGACGCGGGTCATGAGCTTGCGCCATGCCGCAAGGTCGCAATACTGATACCAGATGCCGTCGATCTGCGCGCCGTAGGTCGGGTTCATGGCGGAATAGATGCCGTTGTCCATATCCATGCCGCGCATCGATTCGGCCACCTTGATGAGATCCTCCACCGACATGTCGGTGGTGATGTAGCCGGACATCGCGTTGATGGTCTCGGCCATGGTGGCCACGTCGGAGCTCAGCACCTTCTCGGCAATGGCGCCCATGACCAGGCGCTGGTTCGCCATGCGATAGAAATCTCCCGTCCCGTAGGAATCGTAAGCGTGGCGCGAGCGGCATAGGATGAGCGCCTGCTCGCCGTCGAGGGTCTGCTCGCCTGCGGAAAGCGAGCCTCCGGCGCGATCGTCGTCGATATCGATGGGAACGTCGACGTCGATGCCGCCGAGCGCGTCGACCGCCGCCTCGAAGCCGTCGAAGTCGACTTCCATATAGTGGGATATGGGCACGCCCGCGAATTCGGAGACCGTCGATACGACCAGGTCGGCACCGCCGTATGCAGCGGCCGCGTTGATCTTGTCGGCCCCGACGCCGTCGATGTTGACGTAGGTGTCGCGCTCGATGGAGACGAGCGTCGCCGTCTTCTGGCGCGGATCGACGCGCACGAGGATCATCGAGTCGCTGCGGAACTTGTCGTCGCCGGTGCTTTCGCGGTATTCGGAACGGTCGACGCCCATGACCAACATGTAGAACGGTTCTCCGGGGTCGGTCGAACCCTGTTCGCTCAGCGAATCCATCAGATCGTCGTCGACGCCCGCGCGAAGCTTCTGATTGATCGAATCGGTGTAGAGGTACAGCGCGACGGCCGCGATGGCGCCGACGAAGACCAGGGCGGCGATAACGATGCCGACGATGCGCGCGATGCGCCCGCGCTTCCTATCGGGCATGACGGAGCTCACATCGCTTACATACGCCCCGGAAGACGCCTGGCGGGAATCGAACTTCGAGGAATAGGACGCCGGCCTCACCGTCGATGCGGGAACGAAGCCCCCTGCGTTGCCCGAGGACCCGTGCTTGCCGCTCTTCTTCAATCCCATATAGGTACCGTTCGCGTCAGAGCAACCCCATGGGGGCTGCGAGGAGTGCATGCCGCGCGCGTGCGGCCGCGATTTCGGAAAGATCCGTCCGGGCGCACGCACGCGTCACAACATACCACGCGCGCCCGCGATGCTCCGCATGCGTAAACGTAACGTAGGGAATCTTTCAATATCACCAGACATCTTCGCCGCGAAGATATAATGGCGCGCAACCCTGACGATACGACCGCGGCCCGCCCGAGCCGTGCGTCATGCACCCGCTCGCGGGCACCGAGGAGCACACCATGCAAGAGCGTCCGTCCGTACACGATTCCCGCCGCGCCCATGCGCATGCATCGAAGCCGACGTCCGCAGGGTCGCATGCGCCTCGCCTGAGCGAGGACCGCACGCGCGTCCGCGCCGACGGCCCGGCGCGCTCCTCCCGTGCCTCCCGCCGGCCCACGCCTGCCCACGACCATGCGAGGACGCCGTCGCGGGCGACGGCGCGCAGCGGACGCGAAGGATACGTCCGCGCGTCGGTCAGCACGCCGCATTCCACCCATGAGAGCGCCCTGCGCCGGGAATTCCGCATCCGCAAGCTCTTCACGCGGGCGCTTCCCCTCGCCCTCGTGCTCATCGCCATCGTCGCGGGATTTTCGGCCTGGTCGGCGCACCGTCCGATCACGGTCACGATCAACGATGCGAAGGTCCAGCTCAAAGATGACAGAACCATCGATGCAGCCTTCGATCTGAGCGGCGTCAAGGTCAAGCCCGGCGACCTCGTGGATGTCGAGGGGAATGTGCTGACGGAAGGAGGCGGCACGCGCTACACCGCCACGGTCGACGGCGCGGCCGTCGACGATCCGGATCGCACGCTTAAGAACGGCGCCGTCGTCCAGGTATCCGACGGCACGAACGTCGAAGAGGATTCCACGATCGACGAGAACGCGGCGCTCCCGAGCAAGCGGGTCGCCAAGGGGTCGGGACCGCTGTGCGTCAAGCAGGACGGGCATGACGGCGTCGCATCCATCAAGACCGGCTCGGTTTCGGGCAAGCAGGTGGTCGAAGAGGTCAAGCAGGACCCGGTCGACACCACGTACCTGCGCTACTATCCCGAAGTCGGCAACGACAAGGTGATCGCGCTGACCTTCGACGACGGCCCGGTGGCCAAACAGACCGAGGAGCTGCTCGACGTGCTCGCCGACAACGGCGCGAAGGCCACGTTCTTCACCATCGGGGCGCAGATCACCGGAACGGCGGCCGACGACGTCGTGCGCGAAGAGAAGGACGGCCATCAGGTCGCCACCCACACCTGGGACCATGCGGCGGGAAGCGGGCAGGGCGTGAACCTCTCGTATATGACCGCCGACGAACAGCGCGACGAGATCACCAAGGGGCTTTCCGGCATCGCGGGCGCGCTCGGCCACGAGGTCTCGCCCGTGCTGCGCGCGCCAGGCGGCAATTTCCCCACCGACTCCGTCTGGGTCAACGTCGACGACCTCATCACCGCGCAGATCGGATGGAACATCGACACGATGGACTGGTCGCGCCCCGGCGTCGACCACATCGTCTCCCAGATCGAATCGGCGAGACCCGGCGACGTCATCCTCATGCACGACGGGGGCGGCGACCGCTCCCAGACCATCGAGGCGCTCAAGACGGCGCTGCCCTACCTCAAGGAACAGGGGTATCGCTTCATCACGATCGACGAGCTGCTCAAATATCCCCCCGCAGACGAGCCCGGAGCCAAGGTCGAGGACATCTCGTAAGGCAAACATGAAGAAACCGTGCGAGGCGGCGCGCCGTCCCCGTCGCCCGCCGCGCACGCGCCTATAATCCGAGCAACTCGAATACATGCGACGACAGGGCAATAGGAACGAATCCTTCTCCTGAAAGCAGGCGGTGAGCAAGCCTGCGTTGGACGGCTCCGAAACTCCCTCGAGCAGCGCGCTTGAACGCGCGTCGCGCCAGGAGCGATCCTCCTCGGCCGCGACGGGTCACTATGGCGGGCCGGCAGCCACCGTTATCGGCGTCCAGAGAGGCTTATGCTCCTGCTCGCATTCTTTTGAGGTTCGTCAAAAAGAGGGAAAGCGAGACACTGGAATGCAGCTTCGAAGCGACGCGATAAAGAAGGGCGTGGCGCGCGCGCCTCACCGCAGCCTTCTCAAGGCCGACGGACTCACCGACGAAGAGCTGGAGCGTCCGCTCATCGCCGTCATCTCGTCCCAGAACGAAATAATCCCCGGCCACCTGCATCTCAACACCATCGCCGAAGCCGTGAAGGCGGGCATCCGCATGGCAGGCGGCACGCCGCTGCAGGCCACCACGATCGGCGTATGCGACGGCATCGCGATGAACCACGAAGGCATGAAGTACTCACTCACGAGCCGCGAGGTCATCGCCGACAGCGTTGAGTGCGTCGTGAACGGGCACGCCTTCGACGGCATGGTCATCATCCCGTCCTGCGACAAGGTGGTCCCCGGCATGCTCATCGCGGCCTGCCGCATCAACATCCCCACCGTCATGATCTCGGGCGGCCCGATGCTCGCCGGCCACGACAGGCACGGATGCCAGACCGACCTGAATACTTTGTTCGATGCCGCAGGCCAGGTCACCGCCGGCACCATGACCGAGGAGGAGATGAATTACCTCGAGAACACCGCCTGCCCCACCTGCGGCAGCTGCTCGGGCATGTTCACCGCGAATTCCATCCAATGCCTCTCCGAGGCCCTGGGCATCGCGCTTCCCGGCAACGGCACCGTTCCCGCGGTCTATTCCGAGCGCATCCGCATGGCCAAGCGGGCCGGCATGAAGGTCATGGAGTTGCTCGAGAGGGACATCCGCCCGCGCGACCTGATCACGCCCGCATCCGTTCATAACGGCATGGTGCTCGACATGGCCTTCGGCGGTTCCACCAACACGATGCTCCACCTGACCGCCATCGCGCATGCGGCCGGCTGCCCCATCACGATGGACGACTGGGATCGCGTCTCGGATGTGACCCCGAACCTCACGCGCATCGCGCCCGCCGGGCCGCTGCATATCGAGGACCTCAACGCCGCGGGCGGCATCTCCGCCATCCTGGGCGAGCTCGGCCGCGCGGGACTCCTCGACGAGACGGCGCTCACGTGCCACGGCACGATGGCCGAATGGCTGGCCCAATGCCCGCCTGTCGACGGCGAGGTCGTACGCACCAAAGAGAACGCCTACATGCAGACCGGCGGCCTGAAAGTCATGCGCGGGAACATCGCGCCCGACTGCGGCGTCGTGAAGAAGTCGGCCGTCGACGAAGGCATGCGCAGGCATTCCGGACCGGCGCGCGTCTTCGATAGCGAGGATGCGGCCTGCGAGGCCATCTTCGGCGGCGCGATCAACCCCGGCGACGTCGTCGTCATCCGCTACGAAGGCCCCTCGGGCGGCCCCGGCATGCGCGAGATGCTCACCCCGACGAGCGCCATCTGCGGCATGGGGCTGGACACATCGGTCGCGCTCATCACCGACGGGCGCTTCTCCGGCGCCACCAAAGGCCCGGCCATCGGGCACGTAAGCCCCGAAGCCGCTGCGGGCGGCCCCATCGCCCTCATCCATGAAGGAGACATCATCGACATCGACATCGAGGCGGGCACGCTCGATGCGCGCATCTCCGACGAAGAGCTCGATCGCCGGCGCGCCGCGTGGCAGGCGCCGGCGCCGAAATACACGACGGGAGTCCTTTCCCGCTATGCAAAGCTTGTGACCAGCGCAGACAAGGGAGCATACCTCGCATGATGAATCTGACCGAAGAGCTCGAGCTCAAACGCGCCGCCGTCGCCGGCGCGCCGCTCGGACCCGGGACCGCGACCCCGTACGAGGGGAAGAAGATGACCGGCGCGCGCGCCATCGTCGCTTCCCTCGAGGCCGAGGGCGTCGACGTGATCTTCGGGTATCCCGGCGGCACCGTCATCAAGATCTACGACGCGCTCTACGATTCGCCCATCCGCCACATCCTCGCGCGCCACGAGCAGGGCGCGGCCCACATGGCCGACGGCTACGCGCGCGTGACCGGGCGCCCCGGCGTCTGCCTCGTGACGAGCGGGCCGGGCGCCACGAACGTCGTCACCGCCATCGCCACCGCCTATATGGACAGCGTGCCCATGGTCGTGATCACCGGCCAGGTGCAGCGCGCCGTCATCGGCACCGACGCGTTCCAGGAAGCCGACATCGTGGGCATCACGATGCCCGTCGTCAAGCACAGCTTCCTGCTGCAATCCACCGATGACTTGACCGCCACCGTGCGCGAGGCGTTCTACATCGCCTCCACCGGACGTCCCGGTCCCGTCCTCATCGACGTGCCGGCCGACATCTCCGGCTCCGAGATGGTCTTCCATTACCCAGGCGGCGTGAACCTGCCCAGCTACCGGCCGACCTACAAGGGCAACGCCAAGCAGATCCGCCAGGCCGTGAACGCGTTGAAGCGTTCCCGACGGCCGCTGCTCTACATCGGCGGCGGCGCCGTGCGCTCGCTTGCGGAGGCCGAAGTGCTCACGCTGGCCCATACCCAGCAGATCCCCGTGGTCACCACGCTCATGGGAAAGGGCGTCATAGAGGCCGACGACCCGCTGAACCTCGGCAACGTCGGCATGCACGGATCGAAGTACGCCAACAAGGCCATGAGCGAATGCGACCTGCTCATCTGCGTGGGCGCGCGCTTCTCCGACCGCGTGACCGGCAACCTGGCCACCTTCGCGCCGGACGCGACCGTCATCCATATCGACGTGGACCCGGCCGAGATCGGCAAGATCCGCGACCCGCAGATCCCCATCGTCGGCGATGCGCAGATCGTGCTCGCCGGCATCAACGAGCAGGCGGCGAAGGCGAAGCTCTGCGGCATCGGCAGCGCCTGGGCCGCGACGTGCGCCGCATGGCGCGATCGCTGGCCCCTGTACGGCGCGGGCATCGAGGCGCAGGAACAGCCCGGCACCATCGTCCCCGAGATCGCGATGAAGCACCTGTCCGACCGCCTCGACCAGGATGCGTCCGTCGTCGCCACCGACGTAGGGCAGCACCAGATGTGGGCGCTGCAGCACATCGATCGCAGCCACCCCGGTTCGTTTCTCACCTCAGGCGGCCTGGGCACGATGGGCTTCGGCCTGCCCGCCGCCATCGGCGCGCAGATCGCGGCCCCCGATTGCACGGTCGTGCTCGTCACGGGCGACGGAAGCTTCCAGATGTGCAGCCAGGAAATGGCCACCGCGGCCATCCAGAAGACGCCGGTCAAGGTCATGATCTTCGACAACCGCGCGCTCGGCATGGTGCACCAGTGGCAGAAGCTCTTCTACGACGGCCGCTTCAGCGAGACCGTGCTCGATCCGGTGCCCGATTTCGTGAAGCTTGCGGACGCCTACGGCTGGCAGGCCGCGCGCGTGTCCGATCCATCGAAGATCGACGGCGCCATCGACGAGATGCTCGCCGCTGACGGCCCGTTTTTGCTGGACGTGGCCATCTCCGAAAACCAGAACGTCTTCCCGATGGTCCCTGCCGGCGGAAACCTCGCTCGCCCGATCGGCGTCATCGATATGACGCGCGGAGGCGTGCGCGTCGACGATGCCGGCGCAGACGAGGAAGGAGGCCGGGAATGAACCACATCCTCTCGGTTCTCGTAGAGAACAAGCCCAGCGTGCTTTCGCGCGTGACCGGGCTCATCTCGCGCCGCGGCTTCAACATCGAGTCGCTGACCGTCGCCCCGACCGAAGACGCGACGATGTCGCGCATGACCATCATCGTCAAGGCCGATGCCGTGGCGTTCGAGCAGCTGACCAAGCAGCTTCACAAGCTCATCAGCGTGTATAAGATCGCCGATCTCACCGAGGGCGATGCCATCCAACGCGAGCTCGCGCTGTTCAAGGTATCGGTCGCGCCGGAGAAGCGCCACGAGATCATCGAGATCGCCAACGTCTTCCGCGCCAATATCCTGGATGTCGGACGCGCGTCGATGACGGTCGAGGCGACGGGCGACGAAAGCAAGCTCTCAGCGATGGAGGACCTGTTCCGCGCCTACGGGATCAAGCAGCTGACGCGCACCGGCAAGATCGCCATCAACCGCGGCACCCACGATTGATCAACCCGGTGCCGGCCGCCCCGCGCTCCGCGCCGTCGACGAACGTCGATGCGCGCTGAAGCGCGATGCCGGGCATCCGGAGCATGAGAGAACCTTACGGCCAGGTAAAGGCCCTGCATACGAAAGCGATTCCCGCCGCCGTTCGCGGCCCGCGGTTTGAGCATAGGACGTGTCGGTCAAGACTAAGGAGAAAGAAATGGCTGTCACCATCTTGTACGAACAGGACGTCGATCCCAAAGTCATACAGGGTCTCAAAGTCGGCATCATCGGCTACGGCTCCCAGGGCCATGCCCATGCGCTGAACCTCATGGATTCGGGCGTCGACGTGCGCGTCGGCCTGCGCGAAGGATCCTCGTCCTGGAAGACCGCCGAAGAGGCCGGCCTGAAGGTCACCGACATGGACACCGCGGCCGAAGAAGCCGACGTCATCATGGTCCTCGTCCCCGACGAGATCCAGCCGAAGGTCTACCAGGAGCACATCGCCGCGCACCTGAAGGCAGGCAACACGCTCGCCTTCGCCCATGGCTTCAACATCCACTACGGCTACATCGTGCCGCCCGAGGACGTCAACGTCATCATGTGCGCCCCCAAGGGCCCGGGCCATATCGTCCGCCGTCAGTTCACCGAAGGTTCTGGCGTGCCCGACCTGGCCTGCGTCCAGCAGGATGCCACCGGCAACGCCTGGGATATCGTCCTGTCCTACTGCTGGGGCGTCGGCGGGGCCCGTTCCGGCATCATCAAGGCGACCTTCGCCGAGGAGACCGAGGAAGACCTCTTCGGCGAGCAGGCCGTGCTCTGCGGCGGCCTGGTGGAGCTGGTCAAGGCCGGCTTCGAGACCCTGACCGAGGCAGGGTATCCGCCCGAGCTGGCGTACTTCGAGTGCTATCACGAGATGAAGATGATCGTCGACCTCATGTACGAGAGCGGCATCCACTTCATGAACTACTCGATCTCCAACACCGCCGAATACGGCGAGTACTACGCCGGCCCGAAGGTCATCAACGAGCAGTCCCGCGAGGCCATGAAGGAGATCCTGAAGCGCATTCAGGACGGCTCCTTCGCCCAGGAATTCGTCGACGATTGCAACAACGGCCATAAGCGCCTGCTCGAGCAGCGCGAGGCGATCGATACGCACCCCATCGAGACCACCGGCGCCCAGATCCGCAGCATGTTCTCCTGGATCAAGAAGGAAGACTAGCCTCTCGGCATCCATGCGTGCGCATGCCCGGCTCCAGCCGGTGCATCGCCGACCCTGAACGGCCCGCCTCGCGCGGGCCGTTTTCGTATGTAAGGACCTCGGATGCTGGCACGACTCGGCGCGAAGAGGAAGAACCCCCGCGCGCCGGCACAGCTCGGCGCGCAAAAGGGCCGAACGGCCGGCGTCGATGAGGCATGCGCATGCTATGCGTCCGACGGCAACGGTGGATACGGGAGCGGGACGCGATCGAAACGATGCCGCGCTCCACATCACTCGACGCTCTTGAGGCTTTCGACCATGTCGATCCCATCGAGCTTGCGCTTCATGAAGGCGCTCACGATGCCGGCGAACGCCATCGTGAGCACGAAGGCGAGCACGAAGCTTGCAGCATGGATGTCGCGCCCGAACATGACCGCATCCACCTCGGCCGTCGCGACGACGAACCCTTCGAGCCAGATGCCCAGCGCAAGGCCTACGGCCGACCCGATCGCGGCGATGATGAGCGTCTCGCGGTAGATATAGGCGTTGACCTCGTGCGGCGTGAACCCGAGCACCTTGAGCGTCGCCACCTCGCGCATGCGCTCCTCGATGTTGATATTCGTCAGGTTGTAGATCACGACAAACGCCAGGAGCGCCGCCGCCACGATGAGCACGACGACCACGGCGTTCACCGATTGGAGCGCCGTCTCGTAGTATTCGATCGTGTCGTCGATCGAGCCGACGGTGTTCACGCCGTCGATGGCCTGGATGGCTGCGCTCGCGTCCTTGAGCGCCTCGCCCGACGCATCGGCCTCCTGCGCATAGATCGTCGTGAACGCGGGATCCTTACCGAATACCTCCCGGTAGTACGCAGGGCTCATGTACGCCGGCAGCCACACGTATCCCTCGGATGCGCCGCCTACCGTGACGTCGAAGCCGTCGCCCACGGCGTTGCCGGTCTCGTCCTCTTCGAAGAGCCGGACCGTATCCCCCGCGCGCACGCCCAGGATGGACGCGAGCTTCTCGCCGAGTATGGCCGAGCCATCCCCCAAAGGCAGAGGACGGGCACCCACGCGCTCGCGCAGCGTCAGGTATTCCGATTCGAATTCGTCCACGTCCTGCGGAACGACGAGGGAGACGCGGTGGTCGGCGCCGTCTGAGGTCTTCGCGATCAGGGTTTCCGTGTGCGCAGCGGTATGCGATGTGAAGACGTCGGCGTCGTCGAGCAGCGCCTCGAGCCGCTCCGACGATTCGTCCGAGATATCCTCGTCCACCGTGATGGTCGTCTGGTAGTGCGAGATGGGGCCGAATTCCTTCGCGATGATGTCGTTGATCGAATCGTGCAGGCCGAAGCCCGTGAGCAGCAGCGCCGTGCATCCCGCGATGCCTGCGCACGCCATGAGGAAGCGTCGCTTGTACCTGAAGATATTGCGCGCCGTCACCTTCCAGAGAAACGACATCCGCCGCCACAAAGGCGGGATGCGCTCGATCAGGATGCGCTTGCCGGCCCGAGGCGCGCGCGGCAGCATAAGCGCGGCCGGAGTCTCGACAAGCGTCGAGCGGACGACGAGCCCCGTGGCCGCAAGCGTGATGCCGACGCAGAGCACGCCCGATAGAAGCGCGATGCCGGGATCGATCGGGGTCGGCATGACCGGCATGTCGTAGACGACCGCGTACGCCTTCATGATGAACCACGGAAGGAAGCGTCCGAGCGCCGCGATGCCGACGGCGCTGCCCACGCCTGCCGCAAGCACGGCATAGACCAGGTATTTCGACGCTATCGTGCTCTGAGCGTATCCGAGCGCCTTGAGCGTGCCGACGTATCCGCGCTCGTCTTCGACCATGCGCGTCATGGTGGTGAGGGACACCAGCGCAGCCACCAGGAAGAACATCAGAGGGAAGACCTGCGCGATATGATCGACGCGATCGGCGTCGGATGTGAAGCTCGCGGCACCCGTGTTCTTCGAGCGATCGAGCACGTAGACATCGGGCACGGCCATCGCGTCCAGATCCGCCTGCGACCGATCGATCGCCTCGCGCGCCTCGGCAAGCTCCCGCTCGCCTTCCGCCCGCCGATCCTCAAGGCCGGCCGCGCCTTCGTCGTGATTCTCCAGCATGAAGGCGAGGGTGTTCGCCAAGCTCTTGGACCGGTATTCCTCGTCTTCGAGCGTATCGCGCGCCGCATCGATATCGGCCTGCGCCTTCGCGCGAAAGCGCTCCAGGCGCGCCTCGGCGACGCCGCCCGCATCCTCTTCGATGCAGTGCGCGACCTCGTCGACCGCCTGGTCGTACGCATCGGAACAGGCGTCAAGATCGCGCGCGCCTTCGACGGAAACGCGCACGTCGGCATAGGGAAGCCCTTCGGCGAAGGCTCCGTCGGGAACGTAGAGGTATTCATCGACCAGGCCGCGCCCGAGCGACGACGAGCCGAACGCGCCCGTATACACATAGGATGGCGAGCGCACGAAGCCGGTCACGGTGTATTCCGTCTCCGAGAACACGTCGTCGACATCCTTGGCGGCGCCGGTCACGCGGATCGTGTCGCCGATGCGCGGCTCGGAATCGAGCGTCGCGCTTTCCGCCAGCACGCATTCGTTCGGCGACGCAGGCCATGAGCCCTCGACGAGGATGGGACGGTCGAGATAGGACGCATCGTCCGACAGCGCCCGGACCCCGCCCGTCGTGTCCGACGCTTCGGCCGCATCGACGTCGAGACCCGTCACACGTGCGACATAGGGGCGTTCGTCCACATCGATCACCGCATCGGCCTCATGCACGGGCATGACCGCCTCCACGCCCTCGATATCGGCGATCCGATCCACGGCTTCGTCGTCCCAGCCGATCGAGCTCACGACGCGCAGATCGTGCATGTTCGTCGCATCGAAGTAGATATCCACGGCCTGCTTCATGTCAGGCGCGGTCATGCGGAGCCCGGCATAGAAGCCCGCACCGAGCGCGGCGATCACGGCGATGGCGACGAACCTGCCCGCGCCATGCGAGATCGATCGAATGAATTCCGTGAGAAACGCGCGGGACATGGCGTTGCCGCTACCATTCGATGGTGCTGGCGGGCTGCGGATGCTCGTTCGTCTCGACGGCGGCCGCATACCCTCCCCTGACGTGAATGACGCGATCCGCGACGCCTGCAAAGGCGGTATTGTGCGTGACCAAGACCACCGTGCAGCCCATGCGCTCGCATGCGTTCTGCAGGAGCTCGAGGATCGCCTTGCCGGTCTTGTAGTCGAGCGCGCCGGTCGGCTCATCGCAGAGCAGAAGCTTCGGACGCTTCGCCAAGGCGCGCGCGATGGCCACGCGCTGCTGCTCGCCTCCGGACAGCTGCGACGGGAAATTGTCCATGCGGGCGGCAAGCCCCACGAGTGCAAGAGCCTCGTCGGCCGGCAGCGGATCCTTGCAGATCTGGCTTGCGAGCTCGACGTTCTCGAGCGCCGTCAGATTCTGCACGAGGTTGTAGAACTGGAAGACGAAGCCGATGTCGAAGCGACGGTAGGCGATGAGCGCGCTCTCGTCGAAGGCGCTTACGAGGCGCCCGTCGAGCAGGATATCGCCCGACGTGGGAGAATCCATGCCGCCAAGCATGTTGAGCAGCGTCGTCTTCCCCGATCCGCTCGGCCCGACGACGACCGCGAGCTCGCCGGCCTCGATCGAAAACGACATGCCGTCGAGCGCGGCCACGTCAACCTCGCCCATCCGATAGACCTTTGTGACGTCGTGGAACTCGACGAATGCCATGGCGCGCTCCGATTCTTGAAGAGGGACCGCCATTATACCGTGCGCCGCGCTCCCATCCCGCCCGCCGGGGCGGAAGGACGGCTTGGCAAGGAACTGCGTATCGCGGGCCGGCACAGCCGCCGTGCGCGCTCCGAAGCCCTGCATGCGGCCGGCTTACGTGCCGCTTACCAGAGCCCCATCTGCTGCGGTTCGTATTCGACGAGCATCTCCCCCACGGTGATCTCGGTCTCGAAGGATTCCCACGACTTCACCGGTGCGACGAACGCGCTGCCGTTCTGCTCGAAGACGATGGCGCCGCCGACCAGACCGATGCAGCGGCCGCCGATGACGTCGTCGGGTTCGCCGTCGGGCACCTGCACGAGCGCCGGGCATGCCACGCCCTCGCCGAAATAGTAGGGCGTCAGGTCAAGGTAGCCGCCTTCAGGCTCGATACCCAGAAGCGCGCAGCGCCGCTTGAGCGATTCGATGGCCTCATGCGGATTGAAATACTCGGATAGAAGCTTCACCTTGGCGGACAGGCGCATCGACTCGAACGTGTCGGCACGGGCGCAGAGGTCGGCTTCCAGGCTGCGCGCATCATCGGCGTTCTCGAAGCGCTTGAGGATCGCGCAGACGCGTGCGCCCTGCTCGAGCAAACGGTCGATGCCGCGCGTCTCGGACGAGATGCCGACCTTCAGATGCTGGGGCGAGAAGTAGGCCATGTACACGAAATGCGGCGTCTTGTTATAGGCGCGCTGCTGCGGCGATATGGTGCTTGCATTGTAGAACGCCGGGTCGAACCCGGTGAGCTCCTGGCAATGCGGGCACATGTTCATGTCCTTCTGATCGGGGTTAAGCAGCAGCTCGGCGGACAGCTCGCAGGCGGCGGACCTATACGAGATCAAGTCGAACGACCCGGTGCAGTACCGGTGCGGCAGACGGCGCAGCGAAAACGTGCGGCCGAGGATGGGCATGCGGTGCTGGGTCTTTCCGAAGACGTCGTTGAATTCCAGATACGGCCCGCGCGCGTCGAAGCCAAGGTTGGACAGAATCAGCGTGCGGTCGGCTGCGATACGCGGCATTCCGCCTCCTTCGTGCGAAAATCGTGTGCAGAAACATGCGGGGGCGACGCCTGAGCGCAGGCATCACCCCCCCCTCGAAACGAATCCGGAACCCGCGGCACCGGCCGTGCGGTTACGCGACGACCAGCGGCGCCGGCGTCGCATAGGTGCGCGACGCGTATTCCTGGTCGAGATCGTAGAGCGCCTTGGCGTCGCCGCCGAAGAGCTTCATGCGGGTGATCATGTCGTCGGCATTCGCCTCCTCTTCGAGCTGCTCGTCGACGAACCACTTGAGGAAGTTGATCGTACGGTAATCCTTGACGTCTTCGGCGGCGGCATAGATGCCGTTGATGAGCGCGGTGACGTACTTCTCATGCGTGAGCGCGGCGGTAAGCGGCGCGAGATAATCTTCGAAGGCGCATTCGGGCTCGGCAATGGCGGTCAGCGTGATCTTCTCGCCGTTGTCGTGCATGTAGTTGCGGAAGATAAGGGCATGGTCGCGCTCTTCCTTCGCTTGGATCATGTAGTAGTTGGCGTAGCCCTTAAGACCGGCCTCCTCGTAATAATCGGCAAACGAAAGGTACAGGTAAGCGCTGTAGAATTCTGCGTTTATCTGCTCGTTTATAAGCTTTGCGACCTTCGCGTCCATGATGCGTCCTTCCCCGGCCCCCACGGCCGACGCTCGAAACCTCTCATAGCTCGGATTATATCGCGCACGCACGAAGGCGGCGGTTTTCCGAGGTGAAAGACACGCGACCGATACATCGGATTCTCCATGGATACCTCGTGGACGAACCCGAGGCTCAGGTATGCTTGACCGATGAAGAAAACGCATGACAAAGCCGCGGCTTCGGCAGACGCGGCCGACCTCCTCTACGAACGCTTCGAAGGCCGCATCCGCGCGCGCTTCGCCGATCCCGACGTTGCACGCGACGTGGTCACGCTCGGCGGCATGACCGAAATCTACTGCGCCGACCATCATCCTGAAAGCATGCGCGTGCCGTACCGAGGCCTTTCGACGGACATGGGGCTCTATCCCGCACGCAGGATTCCTCGGCTCTGCCCCGCATGCGCGGCCCACCTACGCTATGGCGAGGCGCGACGCGCGCTCTGCACGAGAGAGCCCCGGCCTTCATGCAAGACCTGCGCCGTCCACTGCTACACGCCCGAAGAGCGCGCCTGGCAGCAAGAGTCGATGGCCTACGCGGGACCGCGCGCCATCTTCCGCGGCCAGGCACGAAACGCGATTCGCCACCTTCTTCAGACGCGCCGTTCGTAAGGACCTTGCGCGATGCCCGGTGCGCACGCATTGTTCGGCGCATGCTCCATGCACGCCCTGCGCGCGTCCCGCCGCATGCGGCGCACGCACGCGATATCCATGCACGTCGGCGTTCGAAACACCTTGGATGGAAAGCCTCGCGTGCGACGCGCTAGTCGTGGATACGCTCCCCCCGGTACCGGGCGATGGCCGCCACGTCCTTGTCTCCGCGGCCGGAAACCGTCACGATGACGATCTGATCCTTCCTCATCGTCGGCACAAGCGTGCGCGCGTAGGCGATCGCATGCGAGCTTTCGATCGCCGGAATGATGCCCTCGGTGCGCGACAGATACTCGAACGCATCGACCGCCTCGTCGTCGGTGACGGGCACATAGCGCGCTCGTCCCGCATCGTGCAACGCCGCATGCTCGGGGCCGACGCCCGGATAGTCGAGTCCGGCCGATATCGAGTAGACCGGCGCGATGCCTCCCTGATCGTCCTGGCAGAAATAGGTTCTCATGCCATGATAGACGGCAGGAGCGCCCGCCGTGAGCGTGGCTGCCGTATCGGGCGTATCCGCTCCGTGGCCCGCCCCCTCGCACCCGATAAGCTCCACGCCCTCGTCCTCGATGAAGTGGTAGAACGAGCCGATCGCGTTCGATCCACCGCCGATGCAGGCGATGACCGCATCGGGAAGGCGGCCTTCGCGCAAGAGGATCTGCTCCCTGCTCTCGGCGGAGATCACGGCCTGGAAATCCCTTACCATCTCAGGGAACGGGTGAGGCCCCACGCACGAGCCGACGACGTAGTGAGTGTCGTCAAGGCAGGAAGCCCATGCGGCGAAGGCCTCGGAAACCGCATCCTGCAGCGTCCCCGTACCGCTTGTCACGCCGCAAACCTCGGCACCGAGCAGGCGCATGCGGTACACGTTGAGCGCCTGGCGATCCATGTCCTTGACGCCCATATAGACGGTGCATGCGAGACCGAGCAGCGCGGCGCAGGTCGCCGTCGCCACGCCATGCTGGCCGGCGCCGGTCTCGGCGATGACGCGCGTCTTGCCCATGCGCTTGGCGAGCAGGCACTGGCCGAGCGCGTTGTTGATTTTGTGCGCACCGGTATGGTTCAGATCCTCGCGCTTGAGATAGACCTTCGCCCCGCCCAGATCCTCGGTCATGCGCCGAGCATAGAAAAGACGCGAGGGACGCCCCGCGTACTCATCGAGCAGCGTCGAGAGCTCCGCGCGGAATGTCGGGTCGTTTTTTGCCCGACCGTATGCTTCTTCAAGCTCGCGCAGCGCATCCATCAGCGTCTCGGGGACGTACTGTCCGCCGTATGCGCCGAAGAATCCCCGTTCGTCGATCGCCGCGTTCGTCATCGCACCCATCATGGTCGTTCCTCCTTGTCCCCGTCTGGAAAACCCAAACGGCTCGTCTTCGTCAAGGAACGAAAAAGCCCGTCCTCGACTGCCGTATGCGTCAAGGACGGGTTCGAAGACCCGCGGTGCCACCTTGATTCACGACCCGACCGGGCCGTGCCCTTTGCGGAATGCCGTCACATCCCCGGCAACTGACGTATGCCTTCACGTCGCAGCCTACTCGATCGCTCTTTCGGTGCGCCCTCCGCGGCCCATTCGATGGGCAGCATCTCGACCCGGATCCCACCGCCCCGGATTCTCTTCGCGCGCTTGGACA
This sequence comes from Slackia sp. CM382, assembly GCF_000293015.1. NCBI lineage: Bacteria > Bacillati > Actinomycetota > Coriobacteriia > Eggerthellales > Eggerthellaceae > Slackia > Slackia sp. CM382. Next base: position 194,648 of record NZ_ALNO01000007.1, on the reverse strand, counting down.
TCTACTTTCCGCGTCACAGGTTTCGGTATTTCATTGGCGAGCATGATGCATCCGGCGTGTGCGAAATGCAAGCGGTTTTTCTCCATCCATCCGAAATTTCCGCGGGACGGCGCCGCGACGCATTAGACTTGACGTTCATACGCAGCGAAACGCGCGATAAGGCGGTGATCCATGTACAACCAGCGGATGCATGCGCTCGGAAGCGAGCCGAGCGCCATTCGAGAGCTTTTCGCCTACGGCCTTGCCCGCAAAGCCGAGATCGGATCCGACAAGGTATTCGACTTCAGCTTGGGCAATCCGTCGATCCCCGCGCCGGCCGCCGTGGGCGGCGCCATCGCCGACATCGCGGAGCTGCCCCCTCAGGACGTGCACGGGTATACGCCCGCCCAGGGGCTGCCCGCTGCGCGCGATGCGATCGCCCGCGTGCTCAACCGTCGCCATGCGACCTCCTACGGCCCCGAAGATCTGCATCTCACCTGCGGAGCCGCGGCTTCGCTCAGCATCTGCATCACCGCGCTTGCGAACCCGGGCGACGAATTCATCGTGATATCCCCGTACTTCCCCGAATACCGCGTATGGATCGAGCACGCGGGATGCTCCTGCATCGAGGTGCCGGCGCGTGCGGACGACTTCCAGCTCGACGTGCCCGCCATCGCGGGCGCGATCACCGGGCGCACGGCGGGCGTCATCGTCAATTCGCCCAACAACCCGGTCGGGTCGGTCTACCCGAAAGGCGACCTTGAGGCTCTGGCCGATGAACTGCGCGCGGCCCAGAAACGCACAGGGCGAGACGTCTACCTGCTTGCCGACGAGCCGTACCGCGAAATCGTCTACGACGGGCTCGAAGTCCCCTGGGTGCCGAGCATCTATGAGAACACGCTGGTCTGCTATTCGTATTCCAAATCGCTCAGCTTGCCGGGCGAGCGCATCGGCTACATCCTGGTGCCGCCGGCCGTCGCCTGCGCGCGCGACGTCTACGCCGCCATTGCAGGCGCCGGACGCGCGCTCGGATTCGTCTGCGCCCCGGCGTTGCTCCAGCGCGTGATCGAGCGCTGCGCCGACGAGCCGAGCGACGTCGAGGCGTACCGGAGGAATCGCAATGCCCTCTATGCGGGACTGACCGCCCTCGGCTACGAATGCGTCGAACCCCAAGGCGCCTTCTACCTATGGGTGCGCGCGCTCGAGGACGACGCCGAGGCCTTCGCGCTGCGGGCCCGCGCGCACGAGCTGCTCATCGTGCCGTCCGACAGCTTCGGGGCGAAGGGCTGGGTGCGCATCGGCTACTGCGTCGCGCCCGAGGTCATCGCAGGTTCCATGTCCGCCTTCGCGGAACTCATGGCGGAGTATCGGGACTAGAGGCCGCCTGCAGCGCGCCCGTCTGACGTGCCTTGCCGCCTCGACATCCCTTAATACCGGATGCGCGGCCGGAACTTTCGCCTACAACGTGCCCGCTTGACGTGCCGCCTCCACCTCGGCGAGCGCCTCATCAGGCGAAAACGCACACGTGCCGTCCCCCGTCTTCACGATGTCGATCGCATCCCCGGCCTTCACCGTGCCGCCGCGCAGCACCACGCCGAAGATACCTTCGCGCGGGAAGATGCAATCGCCGGCCATGTAGTAGATGGCACAGCGCGTGTGACACACCTTGCCGATCTGGCTGATTTCCACCAGGACCTCGTCGCCGATGGCAAGCTGTGTGCCTATGGGAAGGTCCATGCAGTTCAAGTTGTCCGTGGTGAAATTCTCGGCGAAGTCGCCGATGGTCACATCGAGACCCGCAGCCTGGGCGCGCTCGATGGATTCGTACGCGAGGAACGACACCTGCCGATGCCAGTCGCCCGCATGTGCGTCACCCGCGACGCCGAACTGCTCACGCACTTCGACCTGCGCATTCGAATCGAGCGGCGTTTTGCGTTGCCCTTTGCGCTTCGATATGTTGATGGAGCGCACGCGCGCCTGCGCTCCTTGCGCCGCCGCAACAGCTTCGGCACGCTCGAACGGCATGCCCCCGAATATCCGCTGCGCATCGCGGGTAACGGCCTCGTCGAGCGCGTCGTCCGTCTTCGTGTCAACGGCGCCGTCGGACACGACGACGCATTCATTATTCGCCACGATTTCCCCCTTTGATACCGCGCCCCACGCGGTTAGAGCGCGCTTCGATGCGGCATCGGGCCGCGCACCGTCCGAACCGCGCTTCGATGCGGCGCCGAATCGCGCGACCGCCGCGCATTCCGGCGCATTGCCGCCCGCATTCCCGGCGCATTACCGCCGCCCAATGCTAGCACAACGAAGGCGCGGTGAATCGCTACTCCTGCACCTTCATTGCAAGCGAGAGCGGCACGCGACGGATGCGGCGTACATGCAGGAATGCCACCACCGTATAGACCGCGATTCCGAGCGCTATCTCCCCGAGGAAGCTCGAAAGCGGAACGTACGCCTGCATATAGCCTCCGTACGATGACATGGCCACGCTCAGAATGCCTCCGAGCGACGCGATGATCAGCGGCAACGCTAAGATTATCGAGACGACCACGGTGACCGAAATGGAGCGCACGTAGAGACGGTCGATTTCCCGGTCTTCGTACCCGAACACCTTCATGTACGAGATGGCCCGCGCGCTTCGGTCGATCACGGTCTTGGTCAGCAGATACATCAAAACGAGATAGATGGGAACGGCGACGAAGCCGATCACGCGCGCGATCGAACCCATCGAATTCTGCATCTGGTCGGCTATGGCGTCCATGGATTCAGGCGTGACCTCGGTCGCAAGATACCGCGGGTTCAAATCGAGCGCCGCATCGGATGCGTAGGCATTGAAGTAGTCGGCATCCTCCCCGAACAGCTCGTTGCACGCATCGATAGACATATACATCGACGTATCGGTAATCGAATCGTTCACCTCGTCGACATGGAGCGTATGGGTCTTGCCGCTGTACTTGTCCGTGAAATCATGGTCCTCCCCGGCAGCGACGCCGCATTTGCGCGCCAATCCGCCGCCTACGACCACGCGGCCATCCGACACATCCACGCCGGTCCAATACCTCGAATGCTCGGGAATACCGTAGACCGAGACGTCTTCATTGGAATCAGAGAAGTTCCTCGGCGTTTGAAGAGACTCGATCGTCACCTTCTCGGCCTGAGCTACGGCATCCGAATCGTTTTCGCACGTATTCACGGCATGCGCATCCCGGTCGACTGTCTGGGCTTGAAGCATCATAGAGAGCAGCCGCTCAGGCGCGATGCTCGTCAGGTCTTTGGTAGTGGCTAGGGTCTCGGCCGCCTCGTACGCTTCGCGCTGCGAAGCCGTTCCATCGAGTTCGAGCGGAGCTTTCAGGCCGTAGATATGATTCGCGGGAATGTCCGCCGCGCGCGATTCGGCGTAATGCGTCATCGTCGGTATCAGACAGAACGCAAAGACCAGGAGCAGGCTTCCGAAGCATATGCCGAAGAACAGCGTCAGGAAATGCGACCAGTTGCGCAGGAACACACGCAGGCGGAAGCGCGTGACGAATCCCAGAGCATCGGGAAGGCGCACGCCGCCGCGCGCCGCATGCCCAAGCTCGTGGCGAAGGAACTGCAGAGGCGTGAGGCGAAGGCGCGCGAGCAGGCCGATAATCGTAATGCCCACAAGCACCGCGAAGGGAACGACGGTCGTCATGACGAACACGCGCGTGCTCCACGATGCTACGTAGGGCGGAAGATTGTAGCTGTTGTAGTACAGGCCCTTCATCGGATCGGAGAGCAGAACGCGTCCGATCAGGTTGCCCATCGCGCAGCCGAGCAGGCCCACCGCAACGGGAAGCACGAGGTAGTGGCGGAGAATCTCGCGTTTGCGATACCCGCTCGCCAGCAGCGTGCCGATAATCGCGCTCTCCGATTCGATCGTCGCGTTCGTGAGCACCACGAAGACGAACCCCATGATCACGATAAGCATGACCAGCAAGACCTGCCACATGACCTGGTCGCCTTTGACGTCGTCGGCCGCGTAGGTGATACCCTGGTTCGCATCCTTGTCCACAAGGTCCGTCACGACGGCCCCGTGGTCGGCGAGGGTCTCTGCGACATCCTCCTCGAAGCTCACGCGGTCGGGAAGCGACATGTCGCGGTCGTCGAGCACGAACGAATAGGTGAAGATGGAGCCTCCGGCGACCAAATCGTCATATGCTTCAGGCGTGACCTGGGCGTACGCAAGCGTAAGCTCGTTGAATACCAGGTCGCTGTTGTTCATGAACGACGCGACGTCGTCGGGCAGCGTCATGATGCCCGAGATTACGAGGCTCTTTCCCGCCACCTTCACCTCGTCTCCGACGGACAGGCCGTTGTTGGCACAGAACGCCCGGTCAAGCGCAATTTCGTCGCTCGACGCAGGAGCCTCGCCTTCGGCATAGACGGCAAGGTTCACATCGGTTCGATTCTTGATCAGACGCACGGTCAGCTCGTCGTCGGAAGTCGGAACGAAAAGCGGAAGGTCGCACGAGAAACTCGGATACACGGTGCAGCCGAGCTCCTCTACCGCGGCAAGCGTCGCGTCGTCGGCCTCGAAGGCCGTGGCGAATCGTCCGTCCTCGACGTGATACGTTTCGGGCACCTCTTCGGTAATCTTCTGGATGCTCGATGCAGCAACGAGAAATCCCGAGGTCATCGCGATGGCGATGCCCATGAGCAGGAAGATGCCGAGGTATTTTCCCAGATTGTTCCGCAGTTCGCGCGGAAGGCGCTTATTCAAGGGCGAGTGCATGCGACCCCTCCTACCAGACGAGGTCGGATGCGGGGATCGGCATATCGTTGATCTCGTTTTCAACCAGCTCGCCATCGCGCAGGCGCAGAATCCGATGCGCCATGCGCTTGATGGCGTCGTTATGCGTGACGATGACGATCGTGCATCCGTACTCGCGATTCACCTGTTCGAAGAGGGCGAGGATTTCTTTGGAGGTCTTGTAGTCGAGCGCGCCGGTCGGCTCGTCGCAGAGCAGCAGGCCGGGCGCCTTGACGAGCGCGCGCCCGATGGCGCAGCGCTGCTGCTGACCGCCCGAAATCTGGTTCGGGAACTTATGCCGATGCTCCCACAACCCGAGCGACTTCAGCAAATCGCCCATCGGGAGAGGATGGTCGCTCAGGAACTGGCAGACCTCGATATTCTCCTGCACCGTCAAATCGGGCACGAGATTGTAGAACTGGAAGACGAAGCCGAGCTCTCGTCTGCGGTATTCCACGAGATCGCGATCCGAAAGATCCGTAAGCTCGGTCCCGCCCACGCGAATCGATCCGCCGTCGGCCGGCTCGAGCCCGCCGATCAGATTCAGAAACGTCGATTTGCCCGAACCCGAGGGCCCGAGCAGCACGCAGGTCTCGCCCTGCATGACGTCGGCGGTGATGCCTTTCAAAACCTGAGTCAGCGTATCGCCTGACCCGTAATGTTTCCGGAGTCCTTTGACAGACAGATACGGCTGCGCGGCCATCGGCGCCTTCTTTCCGAAAAGGGCGCGTCACGGAACATGGAACGCGCCCGGAATGCATGCATGTGTTCGCAAGGAACTTTAGCACACATCCCGAGCGCGTTAGTCTCAGGTAACGGTAGCGCTCGAACAGCCTACATGCGCTGCGGAGCAGAGATGCCCATGATGCCGAGCGCAATCTCGAGCACGATGCGCGTCGCATCGGCCAGCGCGAGGCGCGCCTGCTTGAGCGCTTCGTCCTCGGCCTTGAGCACCGGGCAGTTCGTATAGAACTGATGGAACATGCCGGCGAGCTCCTGAGCGTAATGCGTCAGGCGGAACGGGGCGCGATCGCGGGCGGCCAGCGCCACCAGGTCGCCGAATTCGCTCATCTTGCGCATGAGCGCGAGCTCGGATTCTTCGGTGAGCAGCGACAGATCGACGTCGGCCGGAATGCATTCGGAGGCGACGGCGGACATGTCCAGGTTGTCTTCGCCCGAATGGCCGGCGGCGTTGCGCAGGAGCGAGCAGATGCGCGCATGTGCGTACTGCACGTAGTAGACCGGGTTGGACGCGTCTTGCTTCTTGGCCTCTTCGATGTCGAAGTCGATCGGCTGGTCGGTCGAGCGCTCGAGCATCTTCCAACGCGTGGCGTCGACGCCCACCTCTTCGATGAGCTCTTCGAAGGTGATCATCTCGCCCGTGCGCTTGGACATGCGGACCGGCTTGCCGCCGCGGAACAGGTTGACGAGCTGGCCCAGAGGAACCTCGAGGGCCCCCGGATAGCCCATGGCGGCCAGAACGGCGGCGACGCGGGGGATGTAGCCGTGATGGTCGGCGCCCCAGATATCGATGAGCTTGTCGTAGCCGCGAAGCTTCTTGATGTAGTGGTATCCCACATCGGATGCGAAATAGGTGTATTCGCCGTCGCTCTTGATGACGACGCGGTCCTTCTCGTCGCCGTATTTGGAGGAGCGGAACCACACCGCGCCGTCCTTGTCGTAGACATCGCCGTTCTCGCGCAGCTTGGACAGGCAGTAGTCGACCGGCGACATGCCGTCCCATTTCTCATTCGGCACGTAGAGCTCGCGCTCGGACTGCCAGTACTGGAACACGGTGCCGAATTCGTCGCAGACCTTGCGGATGTTCTCGAGAAGGGCGGCATAGCCGAACTCGCGGAACTCGACCATGCGCTCGTGCTCGTCGGCATTCACCCAGCGATCGCCGTCGCGCTCGATGAGCGCTCGGGCGATGTCGTTGACGTAGCCGCCGTTGTAGCCGCCCTCGGGGACCTCGGTCTCATGCCCGAGCTGCGTCAGGTAGCGTGCGACGATGGACTGGCCGAACTTGTCCATCTGAACGCCATGGTCGTTGATGTAGAACTCTTCATCGACCTCGTAGCCGGCATGCTGCATGAGCTTGGCCATGGCGGAGCCGAGCGCGGCCCAGCGGCCGTGGCCCACGTGCATGGGGCCCGTCGGGTTGGACGAGATGTATTCGATCAGCACCTTGCGCATGCCTTCGGGAATCTCGCCCTTGCCGTAGTCGGCGCCTTGGGCGCGCACGTCGGCGATGACGTTCTGGAGCGCCCCGTCCTTCAGATAGAAGTTGATGAAGCCGGGCCCCGCGATCTCGACCTGCTCGACGAAATCGGCCTCGGGCAGCGCATCGACGATCGTCTGGGCGATCTCGCGCGGGTTCTTATGAGCGGCTTTGGCGCAGCGCAGCGCGACAGGCGTGGACCAATCGCCGTGTCCGACATCGCGAGGGCGTTCGAGGAGGATCTCAGGAACCTCTTCGAGCTGGATGGCGCCCGAGGCAATGGATGCACTCAGGGCAGACTGGACGAGCTTACCCAAATCCTCACGTGGTTGCATGGTCGATCCCTTTCGCAGACAGGTGGAAGGAGAGGCACCGCCGAGGTTGCGGAATGCGGCATCCTTCCTCGTAAACCGTTGCATTGTAGCATACGGAATTCGCCTATCCGCAGCTCCAAGCCCCTTACACAAAGTACGCCCCACGCACGCCCGCACAGGCTATTATGGGTTGAGGATAATTCATGCGCCACGCGGCGCAGGAAGGGGGACGCATGATCGACTTCGGCGAGGAATGGCGCCGCGGGCAGAAGCTGCGAAACGCCACGGACAGCGCCGACGCATGGTCGGCCCGCGCGAAGCGCTTCGACAACACCGACAAGAAGAGCGCCTATGCGGATGCCTTCCTCGAACGTGCGTGCATCGACCCCGGGGCGGCGGTGCTCGACATGGGCTGCGGCACCGGCGCCGTGTCGCTGCCGCTCGCAAGGCTCGGCCATCGGGTATGCGCGGCCGACTTCAGCGAAGGCATGCTGGAGGTGCTGAACGCGAAGGCTGCATCCATCGATGCTCCTCTTCGTCCCCGGACCGTGCGCATGGCATGGGAAGACGACTGGGACGATTTCGGCATGGGCGAAGATGCCGTGGATGTCGCCGTGGCGTCGCGATCGCTCAGCACGCCCGATCTGGAAGCCGCGCTGTGCAAGCTCGACCGCGTCGCCCGCACCCGCTGCTGCATCACCGTCGCCACAGGCGCGTCGCCCAAGCTCGATGAGAACCTGCTCGCGGAAATCGGCGTGAGGCCCCGAAGCATGCATACGCATGCATTCGCCGTCGGGATACTTTCCGCGGCCGGGCGCGAGCCCGTCCTGTCCTACATCCATTCGCAGCGCCGCGACACCTTCGCCACGCGCGACGAGGCATTCGCGAAGTTCTCGGGCATGATCGACGGCAGCGGGGCCTGTTTCGCCGAAGGCGAGCGCGAAGCCGCCGAACGCAGGCTCGATGCTTGGATCGAACGGCACCTGGTCGCCAACGAGACCGCGGGGCGCCCCGATAGCAAGGGCATGCCCCAGAAAGCCTTCCGCCTCGACGCGCCACGCGATGTGGCCTGGGCATTCATCTCATGGAGCACACACGGCCCCTGGCTTCTCGACACGCATCGGGAACAAGAGGCCTTGCGCTCGACGGAAAGGCCGGCGGCCGGAGCGGCCGCACAGGATCGCCTCGGCGATTGAAATCCGCATATGCGGTCGTCGCGCCATCGAGTCGCAGGCGGCGATCGCGCGCAGCATACGATTCGCACAAGGAAGGAACCCCATGGCACGAAACATACCCTCGATGATCTCCCTCGAAGACGCGCGCGCCCTCGCCTGCGCGCATGTGCGCAGGCTCGACTCCGAGCAGGTCGATCTGCTCGATGCCGTCGGACGCGTCGCAGCCGAGCGGATCGCAAGCGATATCGACGTCAGCCCGTTCGCGCATGCCGCGATGGACGGCTTCGCCATGCGCCGGGAAGACGTGGCCTCGGCATGCGCCGAAGCGCCCGTCGAGCTCGACGTGATCGCCGACATCCCGGCCGGCGCCACCTACGAAGGCCCCATCGCGCACGGCCAGTGCGTGCGCATCATGACCGGCGCGGCCCTTCCCGGGGATGCGGATGCCGTGGTCAAGTATGAAATCGTGGACACCGTCGAAGGCGACGGCAAGACAGGCAGCCGCGTGCGCTTCACGCACGCCCCCAAGCTGCGCGACAATATCCGCGAAGCCGGCGAAGAGGCACGTGCGGGCGAGACGGTCATCGAGGCCGGCGAAGTCATCTCCGCGGCGGGCGTCGGCTTCCTCGCCGGATGCGGGGCGCTTCGGATCGCCGTGCACCGCCGTCCGCGCGTCGCGATCATCCCTATCGGCAGCGAGCTCGTGGAACCGCCCGCCGTCCCCGAACCGGGCCGCATCCGCAACTCCAACGGTTACGCCATAGCCGCCTGCGTGCGCGAGGCCGGCGGCATCGCCGACATGCAGCCCATCATGCCCGACGACTTCGATGCGCTCGCCGATGCCATCGAGGCGCTGTCCGCCACGCACGACTTCGTGATCACGACCGGCGGGGCCTCGAACGGCGACTACGACTTCATCAAGCCCGTCGTCGAAAAGCTCGGCGACCTCCTCATGACCACCGTGAACATGCGTCCGGGAAAGGCTCAGACCTTCGGCCTGGTGAACGGCACGCCGGTATTCGGCCTGCCCGGCAATCCGGCCGCGGCGTACATGGGCTTCCAGCTCATCATCCGTCCGGCGCTGCGCACGATGCAGGGATACGCCGCGCTCGAGCATCCGCACGTGTTCGCCGCCATCGCATCCGATCGGAAGAAGAAGGATCCGCGTCGCATCTTCCTGCGCGCGACCCTCACGCGCACGCCCGACGGCGCGCGTGTCGTGACGCCCGCGAAGAACCAGAGCTCCGGGCTTTTCGGCGTCATTCAGAAATCCAACTGCGTCGCCGTCATGCCCGAAGGAACGGATCCCATCCATGCCGGCGACCTGGTTGAATGCATCCTACTCGATGTCCCCGAGGAGGTCGCGCTGTAACATATCCGTACCTGCGGCCCCGCAGCGCAGGATTCCGCGTGATCGATCGAGACGCGATTCCGCGACGCGGAGCTCTACGCAGAACCGACGGGCACCCTGATTCCGCACCGCGGGGCCTCGTCAGTCGAGACGAAGGTCGCCCGAACCCGCTCCGCCCTCGAAACCGGCCTGCCCTTCCGAACCCGACTTGAAAGGAACTCCCTTGACCGAACGATCCGCCGCAACCGGACTGGGCCGCGAAAGCCGCCCCGTCCACGACCATCGCCATCACGAAGAACCGAACCCCGTATTCGCGATTCTGACCTGCTCGGACACGCGCTCCAAAAAGGAAGACAGCGCCGGTGCGGCGCTCGAGGAGCTCATAGCCGAACGCGGATGGACCTGCGTCGAGCGCGTCGTCGTCGTTGACGACCGTGCGGCCATCTCCGCCCAGATCGCGCGACTCGCCGATATGGATGGAATCGACATCGTTTTGACCTGCGGAGGAAGCGGCCTCTCGCCGCGCGACGTAACCCCCGAGGCCACGCTCGACGTCTGCGACCGCACGGTTCCCGGCATCGCCGAAGGCATGCGCGCCTGCAGCATGGCCGTCACGCCGCGCGCCATGCTCTCGCGCGCCGTCTGCGCCCAGCGCGGCTCGACGCTCGTCATCAACCTCCCCGGCAGCGAGAAGGCCGCGCGCGAGAATTGGGACGCCGTCGCCTCCGTGCTTCCCCATGCTGTCTCGATGATGGCGGGCGGAAAGCATCCTGAGAACGAAGCCGCGCCTCGGGTCTAGCCCCTCAGCCACAGACCCGTCTTGCCGCCGTCCTTCTTGAGCAGACGGACATCCATGATCTCCATGCCGCGGTCGACGGCCTTGCACATGTCGTAGACCGTCAGGCATGCGACGCTCGCCGCGGTGAGCGCTTCCATCTCGATGCCGGTCTTGCCCATGACGCCGCAGGTCGTCGTCACATGGATGCCGACGCGTCCGTCCTCGCGCTCGCCCGGACCCACCGGAAGGCATTCGACCTTGGCTTTCGTGATCATGAGCGGATGGCACATCGGGATGAGCTCGCTCGTCTTCTTCGCAGCCATCACGCCCGCGACGCGCGCGCATGCGAGCACATCGCCCTTCGCCGCCGAGCCGCTCGTGATCATCTCCAACGTTTCCGCGTGCATGGCGATGAACCCCTCGGCAACCGCGACGCGCTTCGTGTCGTCCTTCTCCGATACGTCGACCATGCGCACATCGCCCTTCTCGTCGATGTGCGTAAGCTTCTGATCGGCCATATGCCCTCCCTTTCGCTTCGTGCGCCGTTCGGAGACATGCATGCACGTGCTCAAACAGTCCTGGGCTCGCACGAACGTGCCAGCGGCACGTTCGGCTCGTGCGGAACTGCGCGCGTTGCATGCATGTCTCCGAACGGCTCCGTATCGTCAGTCGTTCTGCATCCCTTATCCGCCGATCTGCGACATCGTGCGTTCGGTGCCGACGCGATCGTGATGATCGTCGGGCTTCATGCCCAGCGCGTTCAGGAACACGCGCCGGATGTCGTCGTCGGTCCCTTCGCGCACGGCCGCGCGCATATCGAACTCCACGTCGCTGAACAGGCAGGGACGGATCTTGCCGTCGGCCGTCATGCGCAGGCGGTTGCACGTGCTGCAGAAATGCTTCGACAGCGGCGAGATGACGCCCACGGTGCCGAGTGCGCCCGGAAACTCATAGTAACGCGCCGGACCCCAGCCCGTAGGCGCATGGGCGCAGGCCGCAACCAGCTCTTCCACGCCTTCCTTGCGCGCGCGGGCGTTGATGAGTCCTATGACCTCCTCGCTCGGAACCACGTCGTCCCGGCCCCAGCCCGTGCCGTCCGACCCGGCGCTTTCCCCCACCGGCATGTATTCGATGAAGCGCATGTGCAGCGGGCGGTCGAAGGACATCCGTGCGAAGCCGTACAGATCCTGATCCAGGCTGCGCACGACGACCGAATTGATCTTCACCGGATCGAGCCCCGCTACAAGGGCCGCATCGATTCCCTCGAGCACGTCTTCCACGTTGCCGCGCCTCGTGATCGTGCGGAATTGCACCGGGTCGAGCGTATCGAGCGAGATGTTCACGCGGGAAAGACCCGCGCGCGCGAGATCGTCCGCCATGAGCGGCAGCAACGCGCCGTTCGTCGTGAGCGCGATGCTTTCGATGCCTTCGGTCTTCTTCATGGCCGCGATCAGGTCGACGACGCCCTTGCGAACCAAAGGCTCGCCGCCTGTCAAACGGACATGGGATATGCCCATGCCGGCCGCGACGCTTACGATGCGCTCGATTTCCTCGAGCCTCAAGATGGCGTCATGCCCCAGCGAGCACACGCCTTCTTCGGGCATGCAGTAGATGCACCGGAAATTGCATCGATCCGTCAGCGATATCCGCAGGTAATCGATGACTCTGCCATGAGAGTCGATCATGTGCGCCCCCAACCCGCCGCCATCATCGCGTGACGACGTATACGAACTCTTCAGGTATTTCTATCAGCAGCTCGTCGCCCTTGCAAGGCACATCGGCCTCGCATGTCGCCAATTTGTCCACCTTCCACTGGAGATGGGTCTGGGCGAACCGCTCGCTCTCGTCCGCCGCACCTGATGAGATCGGTGCACCGTCCAGGAACGAGACCATGACCGTACGTTCGAAGCGCGAATCGCTCGCACGGTCCACGCGTACGCGGAAGACATTGCGCCCCTCGTGCCGCGCGCGTCGGATGCGGAATGCGCGGACGCCGAAAAATCGCACGTCATCAGGTACGTTCTGCGCGCAGCGGACCGTCACGCCGAACGAGGGGAGGAACACTTCGTGATCGCCTGCCTTTTGCGCCTCGGTCGTGTTCTTGCACCCCGAAAGGCGAATGGTCGCAAGAGTCTGCGGGTCGCTCACGATATCGCGCTTCGGAGCGATTTCGCGGATATGCCCTTCCTCTACCACCGCGATGCGGTCGCAGAAGCGGAACGCCTCGTCGATATCGTGGCTCACATACAGGATGCTTCCCTCGAAAGATTCGAAGAGAGCAAGAAGATCCTGTTCGAGCTCGCTTTTCAGATGCGCGTCGAGCGCGGAGAACGGCTCGTCGAGCATCAGGATGCCCGGCTGCGCCGCGATCATGCGCGCGAGGGCCACACGCTGCTGCTGGCCGCCCGACAGGCGGTAAGGAAAGCGCTTCTCGAGCCCCTCGAGCGAAAACCGTCTGATCTGCCGCGCAACTGCGGCGGCGCGGTCGGCTTCGCCCGCGTCGCGGCCGATGCCCGCCGCGATGTTGTCGGCCACCGTCAAGTGCGGGAACAGCTGGAAGCTCTGGAAGAGCAGCGCCGTCTTGCGCTTCTGCGGCGACAGGTCGATCCCTGCCGCGGAATCGAAGTAGGTCGTGCCGTTCACTTCGATGATGCCCTCGTCAGGCTCCTCGACGCCGGCGATGCAGCGCAGCGTCATGGACTTGCCGCAGCCGCTCGCGCCGAGGAATCCGAGCGTCTCCGACTCGACCTCGAAGGCGACCTCGAGGTCGAACGAAGCGAGCTTCTTGCGGATATCGATCCTAAGACTCACGTCCCGCCCCTTTCCGACGGTACGTCTGCGTATGCGACGAATAGACATTGATGATGAGAATGACCAGGAACGATATCAGGATCACGACGATGACCCAGAAAATCGCGACGTCGTTTCTGCCCGCCATCCAGTCATAGTAGATCGCGATCGGGATGGTCTGCGTGATGCCGACGTAGTTGCCGGCGAAGAAGAGCGTCGCGCCGAACTCGCCCATCGCGCGCGCGAATGCGAGCACGGTTCCTGCCGCAATGGAGGGCCAGGCCAAAGGCAGCATAAGGCGCAGGAAGATCTTCCCCTCGCCCCATCCGAGCGTTCGGGCCGCGTCCAGCATGTCGCCGTCCAGGTTCTCGAACGCGCCGCGCGCGGTGCGATACATCAGGGGGAAACCGACGACGATGCACGCGATGACGGCGGCCGGCCAGGTGAAGACCAGATCGATGCCGTGCGCGATGAACCAGCGGCCCACTGCAGTCGACGTGCCGAAGAAGAGCATGAGCAGAAAGCCGCAGACCGTCGGCGGAAGCACCATGGGAATCGTGAATACCGTGTCGAAGATGCCCTTGAAACGGTCGGATACGCGCAGCGTCGCCCATGCGGCGAGCAGGCCTAGGAAGAAGATCACGATGACGGCCACGCCGGTCGTCTTAAGGGAAACCCAGAGCGGCGACCAGTCCAGATCGGCAAGAAATTGCTTGAGCGCGGCGAAGCCTTCGGCCTTCTGGGTCACGGCCACGTCGTTCGCATCGGTCAGGAACCCCGATTCCGCATACACGGCACCGGCGCTGCCATCCTGGGACCCCTCGAGGGTGCACGTCGCGTAGAAGCGCCCCTCCTCGCCTTCCACGGCGAAGCGATACGTGTAGTCGCCTGCGGACACGGACTCGCTCGACGTGAAGTAGAAGCATCGGTCCGCACCGGCGAGCGTGGGACCGCCTTTCGATGCCGCGTCGTCGAGCGCACGCAGCGTGACGAGGAATTCTTCCTGGAATACCGGATCGTTCACGTCGATGCCTAGATCGGATGCGACGTTTGCGGGAATGTAGACGATCGCGGACGTATCGGTCGCGATGACGGAGAACGCGTCGGAACCGGCCATCGCATAGCGATACCCGAGGTAACGCCCATCGATATCGCGGTTCGTCCCCTTGTTCTGCCGCGAGAACGACGCTATGCCTTCGCGTGCGACGCTCATCACCGCTGCATCGGCCTCGGCGGAAACCGTGACCTGGCTGTCCCGTTCGAGGTTAGCCGCCGACGGACTCAGAGGGGCGCCCGACGCATCGCGCGGGGCGGCGGCGTCCGATGCCGGCGCCGCGCTCGCGTCCTCGTCCGCATAGGCATGCGTCGGCACGCAGAGAAAGCCTGCCGCGAGGACCGACGCAAGCACGATCAGGATGGAGACGAAAAGGGACGTGAGGATGCGCGGCCGCCCTACGCCGCATACGGCGTCGCGGCATGGCGAGACCGCCGGGCATCGCTTCGGCCCGGCTTCGATCCCTCTCCGCATGCGCGTCATAGTACCCCCTTGAGAATAATCGGCCTTCATCTTAACGGACATAAGGCCTTCCCTGCTTGAAAAGAACGATTCGACCCATATTCCGGAAGGCAGGCTGCGCGCGATATGCTCCCGCGCATGAAAAGAGCCCCGCTCCGCGAAGGAGGCAGGGCTCGATCGAATCGGCATGCGCCGGCCGCAGGGCAGCCTACGCGGCCGCCAGCTCGAAGCCGTACTTCTGGAAGACGGCCTGAGCGTCCGGATCGGTCATGCAGAAGTTCAGGAAATCCTGCGCGACCTGCGCGTTGGCAGAGTCTGACGTCACGGCTCCCGGATAGACGATGGCCTTGTGCATATCGGCCGGAACGGTGTAGATGGCTTTGATCCCGTCATAACGGTAGATATCGGAGGAGTACACGAAACCGAGCTGCACGTTGCCCGAGCTCACGTATTCAGCCACGTCGCCGACCTTCTGCGCACCGGCGTTCACCTTGTCGGCGACCGATGCGTCCCACTCGTAGGACACCGTGCCGTCATCCGCCTGAGAAGACGTCGCCAAACCGGCGGAGACGAGGGACTGCAGCGCGTACTTGCCGGCCGGAACCGCATTGGGCTCGCCGATGGCGAAGGAATCGACGGCATCGGTTCCGAGGTCCGCCAAATCGGCGACCTTGAGGTCGCTGTTCGTGGCGGCGGCGAGGACCAGATCGTTATTGAACATGTTCAGGCGCGTGGACGCGTCGATGGAGCCGTTCTTGTCCGCCTTGTCCATGGAGCTCGTCGATGCCGCGATGAAGATATCGGCATGGGCCTGCGTCTGGCCGTCGGTGCCGGCGAGCTTGCTCACGAGCGTGCCCGAGGCTTCGAACTGAGTATCCGCGAAGGAAACCTCAGGATGCGCCTTGGTGTAAAGCTCCTGAACTTCCGGCAGGGCCTTCTGCAGCGAATTGGCTGCGAAGACATGCAGCTCGACGGGATCGGCCTTCGCAGCCATGTCCGCCGCCGAACCCTCGTCTGACGAGGACATCTGATCGCCATCGTTCGATGATGAACACCCGACAAGCACGAACGATGCGATGAGCGCGCCTGCGAACGCTCCTGCGAGCAACGCCTTCCATTTCTTCATGGCATACCCCTTTGCTTCCCTTCCTGCATGGCACGGCCGCATCGGCCGCGTGACGGTAATAATATTCTCATGCATGAATATTATCAATCAAGAATATTCTTCCGGCTTCACAGGCGGCCATACGGACGCGCCCGCGTCCCGCATTCCAGACAGCCGTGCGGTCGCGCTCTCGTCCGACACGGCCGACGCCGCATGCTCTATACTTATCCATTATTGGAGAATACCGGTTCAGCGTCCGCGCGACGACCTGATGCGCACGGTCGCAAAGGAGGGCCTTTCCATGAACGAACTTTCGAATCTCAAGCCGGTCATCAGGCTCAGCATCGGCACCGAAGCCGAACCGCTGGCATTCGGCCAGGGCGTTGCCGCCCTCTGTCGCGGCGTCAGGGAATCCGGCTCGCTCAATAAAGCCGCCAAATCGATGGGCATGGCATACAGCAAGGCGTGGCGCATCATGAAATCAGCCGAAACGAACCTCGGCTTCGACCTGCTTTTCCGTGCCGGAGCCCATGGCTCGACGCTCACGCGCGAAGGCGAGAACCTCCTCGCGGCCTATGACGGCCTGCTCGAGCAGACCCGAGATTTCGCACGGAAGGCCCTGGAAGAAACCGTTCGGGACTAGCTCCGATCGCAAGGCCGGATCTCGGCTTCCGGCCTTGCGGATTCCGATCTCCATACCGAGCCTTGGCCTCCGGCTCTAGCCCCTGTCCCCATCGCCCAAGATGGACGATTCGATATGCGCGAGCTCGTCCGGCGTGTTCACATTGATGAAGCAGCCGCCGTCCGGCGCGGCCGCACGCGTTTCCTCGCGGCTGTAGAACCGCGCGTCGAGACGGTCGAACACATCCACCATGCGCACGCTTCCATGCTCGACGAGCTCGCGCGTCGCATCGAGGCATGCATCCTTTCGATAGACGGCATGGAACGGCTCGAGCCCGAAACGCGTCACGGGAACCACCGCATCCTTGCGTTCGGCATGAAGCGTCGCCGCCTCGGCGATGATGAGCGACGGCGATGCGTAGACCATGTCGCACGCCACCAAGGCGACGAGCGGCGTTCGCGCCGCAGCGATAGCCGTGCAGAATCCGCGCAGCGCGCCGCGTTCCTTATAGACGTCGCTCGCGAGGCGGAGCGGCCGTCCGAAATCGATATCATGCAGGAACGCGAGCCGGTCGGGTTCGTTCGTCGTCACGACGATCTCGTCCGCAGCAGGCGCGATGCGATGGAGGATGCGCGTGATCATGGGTTCGCCCAAAAAGCCTACAAGCGCCTTGCTCTGCCCCATGCGGCGCGATTCGCCGCCCGCCTGCACCACCACGGTGAGCTTCGGACGGGCATACACGTTCTCGAGGTACGTCGCGATGGCGTCGATATCCTCGAACCCGAACGACGGAATGCCGTGCGCCGCCGAGACCGCCGAGACGTCAGGCATGTCGGTGACGACGGCTTGGGGCGCGACGCCGCCGATCGTCGCATCGATGCAGAACTCGCGGGCCGCCGCGACGTCCCGATCGCTCGCGGCGCGGAACAGCTCGATGACGTCCAGGCCGCTCTTGCGGTAGCCCTCCACGATGATCAGATCGTGATCGGGCATGCACTTGACGATCTCGGAGCATTCGAGATCGCGATCGAGGCTGGTCACGCGTGCGATCTTACCTGAGGACACGATGACGGAGTCCACGGATCCGGCGGCGCGATGCCGAAACGAATCCTTGCCGGGAATGTCGATGTCGAAATCGGGGTGCCCATGATGCTTGATCGTGCCGATGTTCAGCCCGCGCGAGACGAGTTCGGCGATGACCTTCTCGAGCAGCGTCGTCTTGCCTGAATTATGCCGTCCGACGAACGAAACCGCCGGTGACGGCCGATGCAGCTCCCGCATGAATCCCCCTTTGGATATGCCGAACGCAGCGCGCATCCGAATGCGTCGACGCGACGCGGGCGCTGGATGCCACGCATGCAGGGAATCGCATCATACTCGAAGAATCCGTGCCTGCGAAGCGCGGCCTACGAAGCAGGGGGCTCCATGCCCGCCCCGTCGGCGGGTGCGCCGTCCTCCAACGCGAGGATGTCGAGCGCGCGCGCGTATCCGCCCGTCCCGTAGTTCAGCGCCTTGGATACGCGGGCGATGGTCGTGGCCGATGCCCCCGTCTCCTGAGCGATGGTGGTGTAAGGGCGCCCGTCCGCAAGCAGGCGCGCGACGGAAAGGCGCTGGGAGGTTTCCTTGATTTCCCTGATGGTCAGCAAATCTTCCAGAAGCGCGTAGACCTGGTCCGGATCATCAAGCGTGACAAGGACCTTGAGCAGGGATTCAACCTCGGGGGTGCGCAAATCGCTCATCTTCGTCCTTCGCATGCGTCGAATGGATGTCGATGCGCTATTGTACTCCACTTCGCTAAAGCGCGAAAGCGCCGGTGCGAAACGCTACAGTTTCCCACCGCCCATCGCCGCGATGGCGATCGTGGGAATGCCGAGCGCAAGCACGAGGATCACGCACACGACGATCGTGAAGATCTTCCTGGTCCGTTCGGTGGCTTCCTTCTTGGCCTGCGCCGCCTCGGCGCGCCGCTGGGCGGCCTCCACCTTGGCCGCGCGCTGCTTTGCCGTGAGTTTCTGGTTTGACACGATTAACCCTTCAGCCTCGTACGAATCTTCGCGCATCGACGCGCCGCGTCGATGACGTTGGCACCGCCTGCCCACCGTTTCCTCAGGTCGAACAGCGGCATGCCGCCGACCATCGTGTAGATGACGTCGGACGCCGACGCGCCGGTGACCACTGCCGTGACCGGATCGACGAGCGGCGTCTGACGGGACGCGGAAAGGTCCACGACGATCAGGTCGGCACGCTTTCCCTCGTCAAGACTGCCGATCTCGTCTTCCATGCGGAGCGCGCGCGCACCGCCGATCGTGGCGAGCTCGAGCATCGTTTGAGCGCTCAGGAAGCTTTCGCGATCGACCGCGCGATGGATGAGCATGCCCAAGCGCATCTCGATGAACATATCGGCCGTGTCGGTGGCTGCAGGCGAATCGGTGCCGAGCCCGACGCGCAGGCCGGAGCTCAGGAAGTCCTGCAGCGGCGCAAGGCCCATGCCCAGCTGGGCGTTGCAGCGCGTGCTGACGGCGACCGCCACGTCGTACTGCTTGAGCTTCTTGACGTCGTCCTCGTCCACATGCACGCAGTGGACGGCCAAAACGTTGGTCGGGCTGGAGAAGGCATCCCAGTTCAGTGCATAGTTCACCGGCGTCACGCCTGTCGGAAGCCAGGTCGGGCGATCGGTCAGCGTGTCTTCGCCGCGCGTGATGCCGCGCACGGAAAGCGGCGTGGAGCCGTACTTGATGTACTTGTATTCCTCGTAACTGCCGGCGATATGCATGGCGATGGGCAGGTTCTCCCGAGCGGCGAGCTCGTTCACCTTGCGGAAGAGCGTCGGATGGCAGGCATGGAGCGCCTTGGGGGCGATGCCGACGGCGATGCGGTCGGCATCGACGCCGCCCCTCCAACGATTCACGTTGACAAGGGCTTCGTCCAAAGCGATGTCCACCGCGTTCTTGTCGGTGGCGCCGACGCTGCGATAGACGTGCGCGCGCAGGCCCAGGTCGTGCAGCGCTTCGCATGACGCGCCGGAACTCGTGAACTCGGCGAGCGTGGTGACGCCTCCGGCGATCATCTCGAGACAGCCGAGGTATGCGGAATCGTAGCGCTCGTCGCGCGTCATCTGGTCGGCCTTCTTATGCTCGATGGCGAGCCACTCGGCATACGGGACGTCGTGCACGATCCCGCGCAGCGCCGTGTATTCGAGATGGGTGTGGAGGTCGACGAGGCCGGGCATGATGACCGCCTGACCGAAGTCGCGCACTTCTTCGGATGGATGGCGGCTTTTCAGCCGCTGGGCACTGCCGATTTCGACAATGCGGCCGTCCACGACGAGAACGGCGCCATCTTCGATGGGCTCCGCCGTGACCGGGATGATGTGTTGGGCGCAGAGTAACATGTGGATATGATAGCGCATCAGGACATGGGCTATACTTTGCGGCTGGGCCAATGGCTCCCATCCGAGCATCTTTTTTCGCCCTCGAAACAATCCCGATGAACAGGCATGCGCATGACCGAAGAATCGCACAGCATCGACACGGCGACCGGCGCCGAAGCGCCCGCCGAGCTTTCCCAAGAACGCGTGCGGCGCATCTTCGGAGCCATCGCGCGGCAGTACCGGCGCTTCAACGCGTTTTCGAGCTTCGGACTGTACCGGTCATGGATGCGCCGTACCGTCGACGCGGCCGGCCTGACGCCCGCTTCCCGCATGATCGACCTGGCAGGCGGCACAGGCGATATATCGTTCGCGGCCGCGCGCCGCAATCCTCCGGCCCATATCCAGCTTACCGACTACACCGCCGAGATGCTCGAAGTCGCCCAAGAACGCTTCGAGGCGGGCGAAAGCATGGGCGTGCCCATGGATTTCGAAGTCGTGGACGCGCAGGACATCCCCTATTCCGACGAGAGCTTCGATGCGGCCACGATGGCCTACGGCATCCGCAACATGCCCGACCGCATGCGCGCGCTGCGCGAGGTCAACCGCATTCTCAAACCCGGCGCGACGTTCGCCTGCCTCGAATTCTCGACGCCGCCGAACCCCGTTTGGCGGGCGCTCTACCACGTATACCTGAAGGTGATGATCCCCTTCTGGGGGCAGCTGTTCACGCACGAACGCGCGGACTTCGTCTATCTTGCGCAATCCATCAGGGCGTTTCCCGATCAGGCAACGTATGCCCAGATGATGCGCGACGCCGGGTTCAAAGATGTGCGCTGGAAAAACTACGCTGGAGGCATCGTCGCCGTACATACGGGACGGAAATAGGCCCCGCAGACGGAACAGCGTGTTCGCGCCTCGTCCGAACGCCGGCCGTTCGCAGGAAGAAAGAAGCGGCTCCGAAGCCGCTTCCTAATAGATCCGTAAGCCCCGCGCCCGTTATTCGGTTCGCCCGGATTCCTCCTCGTCGAGCGCGACCCGGCAGGCCTCGAGCGTCGTGCGGTAGTCCTCCTGGAAGGCATCGGTCTCGCGCACGAGCGCGTCGCGTTCCTCGTCGGGAAGAATGCGGGCTTCGGCCGCCTCGATGCCGTCGAAGCCGCCTTCCGCAAGACGATCCTCCTCGGCCTGCCGCGCCGATGCGACGGCGCCGTTCTTGATGCCGATCTGATTCCCGAAGCGTAACGTGGCGTAGCGTTCGCGCTCCTCGGCTTCCGCGTCGCCCGCGGCGATCGCGGCCTCAAGCGCCTTCGAATGCTCCTCGAACAGCCCCCGTACATAGGCGAGCTCGCGTTCCTGCCCCTCGCGGTACCGCATCGCCTCGCACGCGCGGCGCGCCGCCGCATCGGCAAGGAGCCGTCGGCCCTTCTCCTCCATCGAGGGAAGCAGATCGACGAGCTCCTTCATGCGGTCGAAAAGCGCATCGACGGATTCCTCGTCCGCCACATCGCCGGTATAGGTGCTGGCGCCGGCCTTCATCGGCATCACCTCATGCATCGCGCGGGGAACGGCCCTTTCCGGGGAAGCCGTCCCTTCGTTCTCGTCTGCACGGCGCGCAGTGCGCCTTTCGTCCCAAGATTCGCGCGGATCCCGCCGGATTCGCGCGGATCCTCTAGGCCTTCACCTTGTCGTACACGCCGGCGAGCTGCTCGCCGAGGCACTTGCCTTCCACAAGGCAACGGCCATGGCTGTTGCCTTGGACGTTGATCGGATAGTCGTAGGCGTAGATGTCGCCCGCGCAGTTGCCGATCGCATAGAGTCCCTGGATCGGTTTGTTGTCAGAGGTAAGGACCTCGAAGTTGTCGGAGATATGGATGCCGCCGCACACGCCCAGCAAGCCCGGAGCGACCTTGCATGCATAGAAGGGGCCCTGCTTGATCGGGAAGAGGAAGTGCGATTCCTTGAAGAAGTCGGTATCGGCGCCCGCCTCGCAGATCTCGTTGTAACGGTCGATGGTCTTCTTCGCCTCGGCCTGATCGACGTCGAGCTGCTTGAGGAGCTCTTCGATGGTGTCGGCCTTCTTGTAGTTGTCGGGGGTATCGGTCACGCCCTTCTCGACCGTCGCCGCATTGGCGGCAGAGGCATCCGCATAAGTGGAACCGACTGGGCGGAAGGAATCCCAGAACATGCCGCCGCCGTATTCCAGCGAGGCGGTGTTGTCGTCCTCGAAGTTGGCGTCGAAGATCGACCACGCATGGTCGTGGCCGCCGTTGACCATGATGCCCACGCATTTGCCCTGGACCCAGGTGGCTTCGTTCATGAAGCGCTTGCCGTCGGGATTCACGAACAGGAAGGGGCCATGATAGAACGCGGCGGCCTGGGGATGCATCATCGTCGGCCAGGGCGCCGCCTGGAAGGAGCCTCCCACCCAGGCAGCCATGTTATGGCCGTCGCCGACATTGCCCTTGTCGGCGCACAGGCGCGCCATGACCTTCTTGGCGATGGGGGCGAACTCGTCGAGATACTCGTCGTTATACGAAACGTCGCCCGTCGCGAGCACGACGCCTTTCGTGGCGTTGTACTGGACGTATCCGTCCTTGGCCTTGCAGACGGCTCCCGTGACCTTGCCGGAGGCATCCTGCACGAGCTGGACCGCAGGCGACTCGTAGACGAATTCAACGTTGCCCGTGGCCTTCGCCTCGGCTTCGAACATATACTCGACGAAGTCGGCGACGGTGTGCTGTTCGAACAGGGGGCCGCCGGACACCATGTGGTAGCAGTCGATCTCGGGATGGACGATAGAGCGGGATCCTACGGTGACCATGCAGGTGGCGCCGTTCTTCTCGGCCAGGTCGAGCAGCCAGTTCATGCAACGCTCGGATTCGCGGAACCACTTGGCCACAAGGGATTCACGGCAGCGGTTGCCGCAGGTGGACACCCAGCGCTCCATTTCGACGGGAAGATCGAAGGAGATGCCGAGCTCGTCGAGCGCGCGCGAACCGACCGCACCCGTGCCGCCGACGCCGTGGCCGTTCAGGACCGCATCCTTCTCGACGAGAATGACCTTGGCGCCGTTCTCTCCGGCGGACAGGGCGCAGCAGGTGCCCGAATAGCCGCCGCCGATGACGAGCACCTCGGTGTCGACGTCCTTGACGATGTCGGTGATCGGATCGGGAGCCTGCTCCCACGTATGCTTCTTATCGGACGATTTGGCAGGCGAAGGAGACTCCTCGCCTTCCTCGGCCGTCTTGGGCGCGCAGCCGCCGAGGCCCGCGCCCGCCGCGGCGATACCTGCCATGGCGGCGCCCGCGAGGAAATTGCGGCGCGACATTCCCTTGATCTCGTTCATTTCTTTCCCTCCAATGATCGACGCGCCGCTCGCAGGGAGCGACGGGCGCATGCCGCTTGGACATGGCGATCCGCAAGCATACTATCAACCGCCGAACGCCACAAGCACGCATGCCGCATGCGCGTCTGTCGAGAGCTTCGGCATCGCCCCGCATCCGAAAAACCGCCTTGCCCGACCCCGCCGATCGACGGCGGGATCGGTCGCGCCTAGTGGCGGAAATGGCGGCGGCCGGTGAAGACCATCGCGATGCCGAGCTCGTCGCACGCTTGGATGCATTCATCATCCCTGATGGAACCGCCGGGCTGGATGATGGCCGTCACGCCGTAGCCGGCGAGCATGTCGATGTTGTCGCGGAACGGGAAGAAGGCATCCGACGCGGCGACCAGGCTTTCGGGCGCAACCCCAATGCGCGCGCATGCCTCATGCGCGCGTTCGCACGCGAGCTTCGCGGAATCGACGCGGTTGGGCTGCCCCGGCCCCATGCCGATGCCCGCATGGTCCTTCGCGACCAGGATGGCGTTCGATTTCACACCCTTGACGACCTTCCACGCGAACAGCAGGTCGTCCATCTCCTTGGCGGTCGGCATGCGTTTCGTCGGCACGGCGAAGGAATCGGCGGCTTCGGACACGACGTCGGCATCTTGAACGAGCACGCCGCCGTCGACGGTGCGGAATTCCATCTCCTGCCCGAGCGCATCCACGCCGCCGGTCGCAAGCACGCGCAGGTTCTTCTTCTGCTGGAGCAGCTCGAGCGCCGCAGGTTCGTAA
Organism: Slackia sp. CM382; assembly: GCF_000293015.1. Classification (NCBI taxonomy): domain Bacteria; kingdom Bacillati; phylum Actinomycetota; class Coriobacteriia; order Eggerthellales; family Eggerthellaceae; genus Slackia; species Slackia sp. CM382. Next base: position 170,539 of record NZ_ALNO01000007.1, on the reverse strand, counting down.
TCGGGCGCGATCAGCACCTCGACGAAGAGCTTATGGGCGTTGACGGCTTCGACCATGGCGAGCGAGACCGTCTTGTTGGCCGCGACGATACCGCCGTACGCGCTCTTGGTATCGCACGCGAACGCACGCTCGAAGGCTTCGGCGACGGTGGCGCCGTCGGCCGATCCGCAGGGATTCTGATGCTTGAGGATCACGACGGCCGGATCGTCGAATTCGCGCACGATGGTCCAGCAGGCGTCCGTGTCGAGGATATTGTTGTAGCTGAGCGGCTTGCCGTTGAGCTGCCGCGCATTGACCAGCGCGTGCGGCGTCGCCGTCATGCGGCGGTAGAAGGCCGCGGACTGATGGGGATTTTCGCCGTAGCGCAGGTCCTGCTGCTTGACCAGGTCGATAGACAGGCGCTCGGGAAATTCACCGGCACCTTCGACCTGGCCCGCAAGCCAGCCGGCGATGGCGCCGTCGTAGGCGTTCGTCGTCTGGAACACGTGCAGCGCGAGACGGGCGCGCGTCTCGCGCGTGGTGGCGCCGCCGTGCGCGCGCATCTCGTCGAGGATGGCGCCGTAGCTTTCGGGGTCGATGACCACGGCGACGCTCTCGAAGTTCTTCGCGGCGGAGCGCAACATGCTCGGACCGCCGATATCGATGTTCTCGATGCAGGCGGCGGCATCGGCGCCGGAGGCGACGGTCTTCTCGAACGCATACAGGTTCACGACGACCATGTCGATCATGCCGATGCCATGCTCCGCGGCCTGGGCCATGTGCGCGGGATTGGAGCGCTTGGCCAGAAGGCCGCCGTGCACCTTCGGATGCAGGGTTTTCACGCGACCGTCCATCATCTCGGGAAAGCCCGTCACGTCGTCGATCGGACGCACGGGCACGCCGCCCTCCTCGAGGACGCGCGCGGTGCCGCCCGTCGATACGATTTCAGCCCCGAACTCGTCATGCAGCGCGCGGGCGAAGTCCACGACGCCGGTCTTGTCCGTCACCGAGATGAGAACCCGCTTCACGCAAGGATCGTTCATGCCGTCACCTTCCCAGACTCTGTTCATGCCGCGCACGCGCCTGCGCGTCGTACCGCTGCCTATACCGTACGTCCACGAGCTCGGCCACGATGGCGATAGCCAGCTCGGCAGGCGATTTCGCTCCGAATTTCAACCCGATCGGACGCTTGACGGCCGCCCATTGCCCCTCGGTCATGCCCGATGCGATGCAGAGGTCGTGGATGCGTTCGTTCTTGCCTTTGCACCCCATCATGCCGACGTAGCGCATGCCCTGGGCCGATGCCCAGACGCAGGACTCGTGGTCGTGCATATGGCCGCGTGTGAGCACGCAGGCGTAATCGGCCGACGAGCCCTTCAAATCGCCCAGCTCGGAGAAATCGCCGATGAGATGGCGTTTCGCGGACGGGAAGCGCTCCTCGTTCACGTAGGCCGGGTCGTCGTCGACGACTTCGACCGCGAAACCGACGTGATGCGCCAGACGCGCGACCTCCGAGGCCGCGTCGCTCGCGCCGAGCAGCCAGACGCGAACCGGGTCGAAGAGAGGAACGGAGACCCAGGTCAATCCATTGAATTGATCGTTATGCATGGAAGGCCCGCGCGTGACGTCCTTCATCTGGAAGGCGTCGCGGGCCGAATACGGGCGCGACGCGACGATCTCCTTCGCATCGCTTACGAAGAAGGCCAGATCGGACCCATCGGCGCTCCCCACCTCGCCGTATTTCTTGGTGACCTGGTTATCCACGTTCGCTTGGGCGGCCTCGGCGTCGAACACGACCTTGAACCCGATCCAGGCGAGCTCGCCTTCGTCGATCGCGCGCACGGCACGTTCGAACGTCGGGATGTCCACGCGTCCGAGGCCTTCCGCGATGCGCGTCGCGACATCGGGCGTGATATGCGGGTTGTCCGAGACGCACGCGTCCAGGCAGGGAAAATCCTCGGGGAGCAGATCGGGCGTGACGCCATGCCCCACGTCATCGATGATCTCAAGCAGAGCGGACCTACGCAACGTGCACCTTCCTATCCTCCCCCACGCTCACGCGGCCGCTGGCGATGAGCGCAAGCGTTTCGGGGTAGAGCTCGTGTTCCACGGCATGGATCTTCGCCTCGAGCGCATCGACCGTGTCGCCTTCCGCGACGACGACCGCACGCTGCGCGATGATCGGGCCCTTATCGTATTCGGCGTTGGCGAAATGCACGGTGACGCCCGTCACCTTCACGCCGGCGTCGAAGGCGTCCTGGATGGCGTGCGCGCCCTTGAAGGCGGGAAGCAGCGCCGGATGCAGGTTGACCACGCGGTCGGGAAACGCATCCAGGATGGCATCGGTCACCTTGCGCATGTAGCCGGCCATGACCACGTAGTCGCAGCCGGCACGCTGCAGCGCCTCCACGATGCGCGCGTCGGCTGCGCGCGGATCGGCGTACGTCTCGCGCGAGAGCACCAGCGTTTCGATGCCGGCGGCGCGGGCGCGTTCGATGCCGTAGACGTCAGGCCGGCTCGAAACGACGATCGGAACCTGGGCGTCGAGCGTGCCGGCCGCGATCGCGTCGATGACGGCCTGGAGGTTGGTGCCGCTCCCTGAGATCAGAACCCCGAAGCGAACCATGGCCTACTCCTCGTCCAGATAGCGTACGACGCCGGCGCCGGAAACGACGGATCCGATGCGAACGGGGGCCTCGCCGGCTTCGGCAAGCGCAGCCTCGACGGCTTCCACCCGGTCGGACGCGACGATGAGCGCCATGCCGATGCCCATGTTGAACGTCTTGAACGCCTCGGCACGCGTAAGGCCCGCCTCGGCCACCGCGAGCGCCGTGACGGCGGGTACGGCCCACGCATCGCGATCGACCAGGGCGTCGAGGTCGGACGGAAGGGCGCGATCGAGGTTCTCGGTCATGCCGCCGCCGGTGATATGCGCAAGCGCGTGAACGGCGCCCGGCAGACCGCGCAGAAGCGACAGGACGGGCTTCACGTAGATGCGCGTCGGCGCCATCAGGGCTTCGCCGAGCGTGCGGCCGCCCAGGTCTTCGCGCGCGACATTCAAGCCGGCTGCGTCGCGCCCCTCGATGAGCACCTTGCGGACCAGGGAATATCCGTTGGAATGAAAGCCGCTCGATGCAAGGCCGACGATGACGTCGCCCGCCTTCACGCGTTCAGGACCGATCATGCGCGGACGGTCGACGACGCCTACCGTGAAGCCGGAAAGATCGTAGTCGTCCGGATCCATGACGCCGGGGTGTTCGGCCATCTCGCCGCCGATGAGGGCGCAGCCCGCCTGGCGGCAACCGTCGGCGATCCCGCCCACGATCTGGGCGATATGCGCGCGCTCGATCTTGCCCGAAGCGATGTAGTCGAGAAAGAACAGGGGTTCGGCGCCGCAGGCCAGGATATCGTTCACGCACATGGCGACCAGATCGATGCCGACCGTGCCATGCGTGCCCAGAAGCTGCGCCACCTTGAGCTTCGTTCCCACGCCGTCGGTGCCGGACACGAGGACGGGATCTTCCATGCCCTTGAACGCGGCGGCGGAGAACATGCCTCCGAATCCGCCGATATCGCCGATGACCTCGGGCCGATAGGTGGAATGCACGGCGTCCTTGATGGCGTCGACCGCAGCCGCGCCCTCTACGATATCGACGCCGGCGTCGGCGTACGTGACTTGCGACATGCGCGATCACTGCTCCTTCGCGAGAAACGAGGTCTTTTTCAGATAGTCCGGCAATTCGACCACGTAGCGGCCGGTGAAGCATGCTTCACAGAACGTGCGGTGCTCGGATCGGACCGACGCGCGCAGGCCCTCGACCGAAATGAACGCGAGCGAATCGCAGCCGATGAATTCACGCATCTGCTCGTTGGACATCGTGGCTGCCATCAGCTCGTCCTGCGACGGCGTGTCGATGCCGTAGAAGCACGGCCACGTGACCTCGGGCGCCGAGATACGCAGATGCACCTCGGTGGCGCCGGCGGCGCGCAGCATGCTGACAAGCTGCTTGGACGTGTTGCCGCGCACGATGCTGTCGTCGACGACGACCAGGCGCTTGCCGGCAATGACCGACGGCAGCGGATTGAGCTTGATGCGGATGCCCATCTGCCGCATTTCCTGGGTGGGCTGGATGAACGTGCGTCCGACGTAGCGGTTTTTGACGATGCCGTCCGCGAACGGGACGCCGCTTTCCTCGGCATAGCCCAGGGCCGCGGGAACGCCCGAGTCGGGCACGCCCATGACCAGGTCCGCATCAACGGCCGATTCCCGTGCGAGCTCGCGGCCCATGGAGCGGCGCGATTCGTAGACGCTCTGGCCGTCGATCGTGGAATCGGGCCGGGCGAAGTAGACGTATTCGAAGATGCAGCCGCGATGCTCGCCGGCGGGAAGCCCATGCGACGAGGACAGGCCGTCTTCGCCGATGCGCAGGATCTCGCCGGGCTCGACGTCGCGCACGAACCGTGCGCCGACGATATCGAGGCCGCAGGTCTCGGACGAGACGACCCAGCCGCGCCCGTCGGGCAGCTCGCCCAGGCAAAGCGGTCGGATGCCGTTCGGGTCGCGGAACGCATAGAGCGCATGGGGCGATGCGAGCACCATGGTGTAGGCGCCGCGGATGGCTTCCATCGTCGCCTTGATCCCCTCGCGCAGATGATGCGTCTGCCGCGTGAAATGCCCGATGGCCTGGCAGGCGATCTCGCTGTCGGTGGATGAGCGGAACTGGACGCCCTCGGAGACGAGGAACGCCTTGAGGGCGCGCGTGTCGACGAGGGTGCCGTTGTGCGCGAGCGCGACGAGCTCGTCGTCGATCGCGGAGATGTGCGGCTGGGAAGAGGCCCACGGATTCGCATTGTTGCTGGTGGAATACCGGCAATGGCCGACTGCGAGGTTGCCCTTGAGCGCAGAGAGCACGCCTTCGTCGAAAACCTGCGTGACCAGGCCGAGATCCTTGGTGACCGTGACCGTGTCGCCGTCGCCCACGGCGATGCCCGCGGATTCCTGGCCGCGGTGCTGCAGGGCCTGCAGACCGAAGCAGGTCAGACGCGCCACGTCGTCGGTCTGGGAATACACGCCGAAGACCGCGCACTCCTCCTGCGGGCGGTCAGGCGCTTCGCCTGGAAAAATCGATGTTGCCATGGCATCTTCCCCTTTTTGCACCGGCCGACGAGAGCGACATCGGGCCGGGAAACCGAACGGCCCCGGCCGCCCGGGCCGGAGCCGCGCTCCGCTCCGTTACTGCGCCGCGACGTCCGCCTCCACGTCTTCCGCCACGTTGTCGACCGATTCGGTACCCCCTGCATCGGACGGTTCCTGCGCGTTCGCGGGCGCCGCCGCATCCACGACGCCGCCGTAGAGGATCACGCGCGTGCCGTCGTTATGCACCGCGCACGACACCAGCGCGAACGACTTGGAGATGCCGGAAAGGTCCACATCGCCAGGCAGGGACACGAGGGATTCCGAAACGCGGTCGTTCAGATAGGCCTGGAATTCGTCGGCCGAGGAGAACGTCGGCTGGATGAGCTCCACCTTGGTCTCGTCCACGCGGTCGAGGGCGAAGGTCGAGCATCGGTAGTTCTTGGTGGGGGTGAGCACATAGAACGTGCGCGACCCATCGAAGAGCTTCGTGTCGTTCACCATCTTCTCGAGCAGCGAGAACATCGTGCCGTCATGCATATTGTGACCATAGAAGAAGCTCAGGTCGTCGGACATATCGCGAGAGTTGACGCCGGAGAGGAATATGGAGCCTTTCTTGACGATGGCGCCTTCGCCTCCATCGAAGTTCTTCCAGAGGTATTCATCGTCGTCGGCACCTTTGACGATCGGGTAGTTGATTTCGGTGCCGGGCATATAGACCCAGGCCACGACATCCTTGTTGACCGACTTGAGGTAATCCCAGTCGATCGTGATATTCGCCAGGTCAGACGTTTCCTCGCTGATGACGGCGTGGCTGGCGACGTCGTCGTACATCTTCGTGCTGCTGTGATAGCCGTACCAGATGACGCCGAGCACGACGATCGACGCGATGAACACCGCGGCTGCGACCACGATGACGAACGAAAGGAAGTGGTCGCCCCGGCGGTTGCGGCGGTTCACGGCGGCCTGCTGGCCGTAGCGCGCCCGGGCATACTGGGATGCCTCGGGAGATGCGGCGGCGTACGCGCGCGCCGATTGCGGGCGCGCGGAAGGCATGCCGAACTTCGCAGGCTCGTATCCCCTGCTCCTCCGTCCGTGCGTGCGGCTTTCCTGATGCGAATGGGTTCTCTTGATCTCTTTCATAGCGTCATGATAACGAAAAAAGGACGGGGATGCGCCCGAAGCGGCATCTCCGTCCAAAACGCTCCTGCAAGCGCGTCTGACATATCAGGCCTAGTGCTTCATCTCGTCGATGAAGCCCTTCACGATGAACGCGATGACGAGCACGACGACGATGGCTGCGATGACCCAGATGAGCGTCATCGGAACCGTCAGGCCGAATAACGTCATGGCGACCCCCTTCCTGCTTTCCGTACATCATTTTCACATGTTTCCTTCATATGGTACTGCAATGCTCGATGATTATGCAAACGGAAGCATGGCGTTACCGCCCTGAAATATTGGGAGCCGAGGACCCGATCCGCAGATGACCCGACCTACCCCAGACGGTCCTCGAGCGCCTTGTTGATGGTGCGCAGCGCCTTCACGCGCGCATGGAGCTTATCGGTCGATTCAAGGATGCGCCACGGCGCCGCCGGCGTCGACGTGAGGCGGAACATATCGTCGACCGCGGCGGCGTACTGCGGATGCTTGTCGCGATTGCGCCAGTCCTCGGGCGTGATCTTCCATTGCTTGGCAGGGTTGGCCTCGCGTTCCTCGAAGCGTCGCAGCTGCTCGTCGGGATCGACGGCCACCCAGAACTTCAGCAGGATGGCACCCCATTCCACCAGCTCGCGCTCGAATTCGTTGATCTCGTCGTAGGCGTGGAACACCTCTTCGGGCGATGCGAATCCCTCGACGCGCTCCACCAGGATGCGGCCGTACCAGCTGCGATCGTAGATACCGACGTGCCCGGCCTTGGGAAGGCGCGTCCAGTAACGCCATAGGAAAGGATGCATGAGCTCGGGCTTCGTCGGCGCGGCGGAAGGAAACACCGTGTAGCCGCGCGCGTCGATGGCCTGGGCCACGCGCTTGATGTTGCCGCCCTTGCCGGCCGCATCGTCGCCTTCGTAGACGATCATGAGCGGCACGCGGGCCCGATACATCTTGAGCTCGAGCTCGCCGAGGCGTTTCTGCTCCTCCTTGAGCGCCTTTGAGTAGTCCGCGCGTGCGAGGGAGAGGGTGTTGTCGACATCGGCCAGGCGCACCGGACGGTCGACCATCTTGAAACGCGAGTGACGAGGCGCGAAGGTCGCCTGCTCGGCCGCCTGGGCGCGCGCCGCCTCCAGCACGAGCGCGGATTCCTCGGCGCTGCGCGTGCGCGGGTCGGTCGCCTGGGCCAGGGCGCCTGCGCTGTTCTCGGCCGCCTTTCTCGCCGCGGCCGCGGCAGCGGGGTCCTCCTTGCGCGACAGGGCGCGCTCGAGCTCGGTCACGAGCGTGCGGGCGATGGTCAGGTTTGCCGTGCGCTTGTCCTCGCCGTTGACGAGCACCCAGTGCGCATGGTCCGCGTCGGTGAGCGAAAGCGTCTTGTCGAATTCCTCGTAGCGCGCGGCGTACTCGTCCTTGCCGGGAATCCCGCCGCCCTTGAGACGCCAGGAAGTGTCGGGGTTGTCGGCCAGCTTGCGCAGGCGGCGTTCCTGCTCCTTCTGGGAGATATGCACGAAGAACTTGACCACGACGTAGCCGTTGTCGGCGAGGATGCGTTCGAAGTCGCCGATCGATTCGACGGTTTCGCGCGCACGGGCCTGCGGGTCGTCGCCCTTGGCCATGAGCCGGCGCGCCGCAGCGTACCAGCCCTGCTCGTAGATCGTCATGCGGCCGCGCTCGCCCAGCGCGCCCCAGAACTCCTGCATGAACGGATAGAATCCGGTGACGCCGGGATGCTTCTCGCAGAATTCCCTATGGGCATGCACGTCGAAATCCGACAGCGTATGCACGTTCATGTAGCGCGCATCCAGGTTGTACGCCAGATCGCTGATACGGCTCCCCTTGCCCGCGCCCTTCCAGCCATCGAACATCACGACGGTGCCGATGCCGGCCTGCATCGCCTTCACCTGAAGGACGATGAGGCGGGCCATCAGGGCATCGTGTTCGGCCTTGTAGTCTTCCTTGGCCGTCTTATGATCGAGATCAACCTGTTCGAGCACGGATACGCTCCCTTCGCCGCGGGGCTGCGCGGGTTGCTGCCCTCCCCGGGGCCGAAGCGCCCCGGTACGGTTACTATAATACCCGTAACCAGAGCATCAGAGCTTTCCGCACCTCACGGAAGGAGATCACCCATGACCGGATCAACTCCTACGGACATGGACGAGAACCAGGTCGAAACCGACCCCGAAGCCCGTCCGAAGCGCAAGGCGAAAAAGAGGCCGCAGCGCCCTGCCCCGACGACCTATATGCAGAACCGAGAGCTTTCCTGGCTCGCGTTCAACCAGCGCGTGCTCGACCAGTCCGTCGATCCGAGCGTGCCGCTGCTCGAACGGCTGAAATTCCTCGCCATCTGGCGGTCGAACCTTGAAGAGTTCTTCATGGTGCGCGTCGGCAGCCTGCTCGACCTGGCGCTTGCCAAGACCGACGTCTACGACAGCAAGACGGGCATGACGCCGAACGAGCAGCTCGACGCCGTCTACGCCCGCGTGCGCGACCTGACGCCGCAGGCATCCAAGGACTTCCATGCCGTGCGTGCGCGCCTGGCGAACGCCGGCATCCGCCAGCTCTATCCCGACGAACTGTCGGCCGAACAGGCCGAGCAGGTGAAGGCGTATCTGGATGCCAACGTGCTGCCGCTCATATCGCCGCAGATCATAAACGCGACGCATCCCTTCCCCCATCTGGAGAACGGCGCGCTCTACATAGCCGTGCGCCTCGACGACGAGGCCGAGCTCGAGAAGACGAAGAAAGCCAGCAAGGCCGAACGCAAGGCGGCGCGGGCGAAGGCGGCCGAGAACGTCATCATGGGCATCATCCCCATGCCGAAGAACACCCAGCGCATCATCCCCATCAAGAGCAGCGATGGCGCGTTCACGTTCATCCTGCTCGAACATGCGCTCGAGCTGGTGGTGGAGGGCCTGTTCGGCATGTATCCCGTCAAGCACGCCAATGTGATCCAGGTCACGCGCAACGCCGACCTGGACGCGTACGAGGAAGCCGACGAGAACGACGAGGACTTCCGCACGCACATGAAGCGCATCATCAAGAAGCGCGCCCGCCTGGCCCCCGTGCGGCTGGAGAGCGAATACCCGCTTTCCGACATGACGCAGCGCGTGCTGGCCAAGCGCCTGAAGCTCAAGCGCAACCAGATCTACAGCATCGGGATGCCGCTCGACATGGGCTATGCGTTCGCGCTGCCGTCCCTGGTACCGGCCGACGTGCGCGAAGACCTGGTGGACGAGCCGGCATCGCCGCAGTGGCCCGCATCGGTGGTGCGCAACCGCTCCATCATCAACCAGGTGCAGCAGAAGGACATCCTGCTGTCGTACCCGTACGAGACGATGGACGCCTTCGTGCACCTGCTGCAGGAAGCCTCCGTCGACCCGAACGTCATCTCGATCAAGATCACGCTGTACCGCCTGGCCAGCCAATCGCGCCTGGCCGATGCGCTCATCACGGCCGCGGAGAACGGCAAGGACGTGACAGCGCTGTTCGAGCTGCGCGCACGCTTCGACGAAAACAACAACATCGAGTGGTCGCATCGCTTCGAACAGGCTGGATGCACGATCATCTACGGCTTCCACGACTTCAAGGTGCATAGCAAGATCTGCTCCATCACGCGCCGCACGCCCGAGGGGCTGCAATTCATCACGCAGCTCGGCACCGGCAACTACAACGAGAAGACCGCGAAGCTCTACACCGACTTCTCGCTCATCACCGCCGACCCCGTGTTCGGCCGCGATGCCGCGCTGTTCTTCCGCAGCATGCAGCTCGAATCGGTGTCGAAGGACTACCAGAAGCTCAGCGTGGCGCCGATCATGATCAAGCAGCGCCTTTGCGACCTGCTGGACGAGCAGATCGCCCTTGCGCGCGCCGGCAGGCCCGCGTGCGCGTACCTGAAGACGAACTCCGTGACCGACCGCGACATCATCGAGAAGATCGCCGAGGCCAGCCGTGCGGGCGTCGAGGTAACGATGCTCGTGCGCGGCATCTCATGCCTCGTGCCCGGCATTCCGGGCGAAACCGAGAACGTGCGCGTGGTCAGCGTGGTCGGACGCCTGCTCGAACATTCGCGCATCTACGTGTTCGGCGAGGGGGAAGGGCGCAAGGTGTTCCTCTCGAGCGCGGACCTCATGACTCGCAACCTGGATAAACGCGTCGAAATCATGTGGCCGGTGGAAGATCCGCAGGCTCGGAAAAGCGTCGTCGCGTACTTCCAGACGATGCTGTCCGACACGGCGAAGCTGCGCGAGCTTCTGCCCGATGGAACCTACACGCGCCTGGGGCACTTCCTGGGAACTGCCGAGGACGGCATGCCGAAGCGCCCGTTCGATGCTCAGGATCGCCTGATCAGAGATGCATACGTGGCCGCCGAGCATACGCTGCCGTCGGCAGCCTACGACTTCGCCCAGCGCCAGAAGCTGTCCACCCAGATCGAAGCCATGGCAGAAGAGGCGATGGACGACATGGTGACGAGAGACGAGCTCGATGCCGTGGCGCCTGTCGCGCATGAAGATGCGCGTGCAGCCGATGAGGATGCCGGAACTGCGGCAGCTCCTGATCATTCAGGCATTCCCGCTTGCTCGGCGAAGGCTGGGGCCGGAACGACGGCCGAGGCGGCAGCGGCCAGCGATCCGACGGATGCTCCTATTCATTCCGCAGCATCTGTTCAAGAAGCTCCCGTTCAACCGGAAGATCCCGCCCACGCACACCCTGCAGATCCTGACCGGGGCCTCTCGGAACCCGTACCCGGCGAACCCGTCGCGGCGACGCACGTGGAGATCGTTCCCATGCCTACCGGCTCCGGGGTGCATGGGCGCAAGCGCGGAGGCATCCTCGGATTCTTCTCTCGCCTGTTCAGGAAATAGGAATCGATCGCACTCGATACGATTGCACCCGATGCGCACGCAAGGCCCGAGGCGGATAATCCGCCTCGGGCCTTGCTTTCAACCTCGACAGAACACCTCGATCCAATAATCTGTATATAGAGAGCAGCCTCGGAAAGAACGTCGCTCCTCGAAAAATCCGAGGAGCGACTAGCGCACGAAGGGCCGCGCACCGGCGCGGCCCTTCGGTTCAATGCGCTATACGTGCGAGATGCACGAGGCTTAGTAGCCCATGCCTGCACCTGCGCCGGCAGCGCCGGCGAGAGCGGACAGGTCCGGACCCTCCTTCGGGATCTCGTTGACCGTGGCCTCGGTGATGAGGATGAGGCCCGCGACGGAAGCAGCTGCCTGCAGGGCGGTACGGGTGACCTTGACCGGATCGGACACGCCCATCTCGATCATGTTGCCATACACGCCGTTAGCGCAGTTCAAGCCTTCGCCAGCAGCCATGCCCTTGACCTTTTCGACCACGACGCTTCCTTCGTAGCCGGCGTTCTGGGCGATGGTGCGCAGCGGAGCCTCGACAGCCTTCGCGATGATCGCGACGCCGACCTCTTCGTCCTTATCCGCGCATTCGACCTTCTCAAGAGCGCCGAGGGCGTTGAGGAGCGCAACGCCGCCGCCCGGGATGACGCCTTCCTCGACGGCCGCGCGGGTCGCCTGCAGGGCGTCGTCGATGCGGCTCTTCTTCTCCTTGAGCTCGCTTTCGGTGGCTGCGCCGACGCGCAGGACGGCAACGCCGCCGGCGAGCTTGGCCAGGCGTTCCTGGAGCTTCTCGCGATCGAAGTCGCTCGTGGCGTTGTCCATCTCGACGCGGATCTGCTCGATGCGCTCGTTGATGGCGTCCTTGGAGCCTGCGCCGTCGATGATCGTGGTGTTGTCCTTGGTGATCTTGACGGTCTTGGCGGTGCCCAGCATATCGACGGTGGCATCGGCAAGGGACATGCCGAAGTCAGAAGCGATGACCTGGCCGCCGGTCACGACGGCGATGTCCTCGAGCATGCGCTTGCGGCGGTCGCCGAAGCCCGGAGCCTTGATGGCGGCGCAGTTGAAGGTGCCGCGCAGCTTGTTCAGCAGAATGGTGGCCAGAGCTTCGCCGTCGACGTCTTCAGCGATGAGGAGCAGCGTGCGACCGCTCTTCATGATCTGCTCGAGCAGCGGGACCATGTCCTGAATATTGGAGATCTTCTGGTCGGTGAGCAGGATGTAGGGATCCTTGAGCTCGGCGACCATGCGCTCCATGTCGGTGGCCATGTACGGGGAGATGTAGCCGCGGTCGAACTGCATGCCTTCCACGGTTTCGATCTCGAAGCCGAAGGTCTGGGACTCTTCGACACTGATGACGCCGTCGTTGCCGACGATTTCCATGGCTTCGGCGATCTTCTCGCCGATAACGGCGTCGCCGGAGGAGATGGTGCCGACGTTGGCGATCTGATCCTTGGAGGAAACGGGGATCGCGGTTTCCTTCAGCTCGGCGACCAGAGCCTCGGTGGCCTTGTCGATGCCGCGGCGGACGGCCAGCGGGTTGGCGCCGGCGATGACGTTGCGCAGGCCTTCCTCGACGATGACGTCGGTGAGCAGCGTGGCGGTGGTGGTGCCGTCGCCCGCGCCGTCGTTGGTCTTGGTGGCGGCTTCCATCACGAGCTGGGCGCCCATGTTCTCGACCGGATCGGGGAGCTCGATCTCCTTGGCGACGGTCACGCCGTCGTTGGTGACGGTGGGAGCGCCGTAGCTGCGGGAGAGAGCGACATAGCGGCCCTTGGGCCCGAGGGTGACCTTGACGGCTTCCGCAAGCTTGGAAACGCCGTCTGCAAGGGAGCCGCGAGCCTCGGAGTCGAATTTGATTTCTTTAGCCATTGAAATTCTTCCTTTCGCAGCCTTCGGGCTGCCTCAAAAGATGAACCGCTGCGCCAGGCTCGAGGAAAGAGGATCTGCCTTATCCCCTTCAACCTGGCGGCTGCATGGCCGCGTGCCACGAGTGACGCGACCGGCAGGATGCACGATTAGGCGGTGTAGACGGCCAGGATGTCGTCGGCGCGCAGGATCAGGACCTCTTCGCCATCAAGCGTGATGTCGGTTCCGCCGTACTTGCCGTACAGGACGCGATCGCCGGCCTTGACGGGAACGGGCACGAGCTTGCCGTCCTTGTCCAGCTTGCCCTCGCCCACGGCGACGACGATGCCGGTCTGCGGCTTCTCTTTGGAGGTGGATGCGATGAGCAGGCCCGCGGAAGTTGCGGATTCGGCTTCGTCGCGCTTCACGATGACGCGATCGCCCAGAGGCTTCAAATTCATGATCGATTGTCCTTTCTCCATGACTTGATACCCGAGTTGAATGAGTGCTAGCACTCGGCATGCCCGACTGCTAACGGTTCCCTATACTAGCAGCCAAGCCGTAACACGCAATGCCCAATTGAGAAAATCTAAGCGTGCGTCACTAAACGTTGACGGAGCGTCATCTTGGCGAAGCGAGTGGCATGCATATCGCCAGATTCACGGAGGAACGGAAGCGGTGAAACGCGGGAAGAGATGGTCGCGGACAGCTTGAGCTCATGTACTCGAACCTGAAGGTACGAGCTTGCACATTTTCTGACCTGTGGAAACTCTTCTGATCCCACTTTTACTCGAACCTACTCGAACCTTCTCATGCCATAGTACTGCGACGGGTCGTTGGCACTCGAACCATGCCATTCGATAAATCCCTTGCTCACAAGGCCTTTAAGCGTGGGCCTAGATACCTTCACGCTTCTCCCGAGAAGCCCCGATAGTTCTCCGACAGTGATTCGACCCTTTGCATACACGTACTGCATGGCAGCAAGCTCATACTCATTGAGCGACTCGAAAGCTGCCTGTCCGATATTGCTTGTAAGAGCATCCTGACTTCTCAATACCCGTGATGTAATGCTATTTTCAAGCGTCAACTGCACTGACGCGTCATTTTTACGACATGACCGCCTGTGCGAACAGATATCCGACGACACCTCCCAGCATCGCGCAGACCAAGACTCGAAGCGCGGTATTGCGCAGGCGGTTCTTGCGAGCACGCACGCTTGTGGGATTGTCGCGGTCAACGGGGTCGCCTTTGATGAAGGAGACGATTTCCCGATAGGTCACGAGATCCTGGTCTCTTTTGATCCTGTCGATCCGCCAGAAGAACGAGCATCCGATTCCAAAGGATAGAAGCCAGATGATGGCGGATGGGATCATGCCCCATCCCCAAAACATGGTTCCTCCTGCAAGCAGGACCACGGAAGCGGCAAGGAACACCACGCCCGTCCATGACAGGATCGTGAGCTTCTTCGCAAGATCCTTATTCCCAATGATTTCTTCCATGGCCGTCACGTCTCCTTTGATCAAGCTATCCACCGATACGTCGAAGGTCGCCGACAACAGCAGCAGGCTCTGCACGTCTGGGTAGGTCTTGTCGTTCTCCCAATTGGAAATGGTCTGGCGCGAGACGTATATTCTCGACGCCAAATCGTCTTGAGACAAATCGTTCTCGGACCTTAGGCGCTTTATCTGTCCTGCAAGTTCCATGTGGCTCCCTTCGACGCCTCGAAGGATGAGACGTTTCGTGGGATGCTACCATCAAAAGGTATTGGCAAGACCGCGCCTGGCCTCATCGCATAGCGTCAACGGTCTTTGACAGGTAAGAAGTTCCCTATGATTCATGCTCTGCACCTCAACGACGGCCGCCGCGGCTCCAAACGCGACTCCCTCGGGCGCACCGTCGTCCTCCTCGTGTTCCTTGCCCTCCTCGCAAGCATGGCGGCCTCCGGCTGCGCGCATGGCGGTGCGACGTCGATGGATTCCGGAGCCTTGGGGACCATGACTTGGGATGAAATCGAGGCAGCCGCGCACGATATAGCATCTGCGTCCGATGAGGAGGATGCCTTGGCGCGTGCGGCCTCGTACGGCTTCGTCAATGAAGATGGGTCTATCGCTGAGGGCACGAAATCCATCGCGCTCGATTCCGGGGAGACGATCGCGGTCCGCGTCGCCGACGTCTACCACGATGACAAATCCGATGGATCGGGGAAAGCCGGCATCACCTTCCTTGCGACAACGGCCGTGGGACCGCATGGCATGAATGCCGGACCGTCGAATGCAGGCGGCTGGGAGAAGAGCGAGGCGCGCGCATGGCTGGCAAACGAGGTGCTTCCCTCGTTTCCTGACGACCTGGAAAAAGCCATCACGCCCGTTGAGAAGACGACGAACAACCTCGGCAACGCCGATGCCGCGAACCCAAGCGCATCCTTGAGCGCGACGGACGATGCGCTCTGGATTCCTTCCGCCGCTGAAATCTGGGGGCAGGACATCGTATGGTTCACCGACGACCAGGCTTGGTGCAACGATGTGCTCGCCGAGGAAGGCAGCCAGTATCGGCTCTTCGCGCAAGCGGGCATCAACGCGGGCGGCATCGTCGTGGACACCGACGATGCGCAGGCGTTCAGCCACGAGACCGGCCGCGACGCCTCGGCGCCAACCGAGCTGCTCGCTCGCACGTTTCCCGACGGCGAGAAGCAATGCGATTGGTGGACGCGCAGCTCGCGTGCGAGCGACGATGTGTACTACGTCGGCGTTTACAAAGATGGATCGGCGAACCCCTATGGATTCCTCGGCAACTACGATGCCGGCATCGTGATCGGATTCTGCATCTGAGGACCGCCGATGACATGCGCCTGTACGGCTATCGCGATGTTGAACGACTGGATCAGCCGCTTTGACCGAACGTTTTGCAAGACTTCGACCAGACAATATGGAAACGCTAGCCCGCGGAGACAAACTGCTTGACCTGCGCTCGGGGCGATCCTGCACTCGGGGCGATCCTGCACTCGGGGCGATCCTGCGCCACACGGTTCGTGCGGACAGCCATGGCGTAAGCCCAATCCACCCGCACTGCCGATTTTGCAGAGCTTAGTGGGATTTTGAAAGTCGTTTTTCGAAATCGAGAGCCATTTTCGTTGCAAGAACAACAAAATACCCCTTCAAAAGACTTCGTCGCGGGATCGAATACCCCCTAACCTAGGAAAAACTGTCAGTTGGGCGAAGATCGGCTTCTATTTTTCGTAAAGCACTGATTTTTTGACAATGCATGCACGTTTTTCGATAACACGTGCGCATTTTCGATAACGCATGCGCGGTGTCCACGCATGCGGCACCGGTGTCGCGCATGAAAACATTCAACGGATCGCGCGACGGCAACCAAACTCTCATCACATTGATAAGCCTTTCTCGCAACGATTTCGCGTTGTTCGAACACCCATTGATGCTCTAATCACTTTTTATCGCCTTAAAAAGTGATTAGAAACAGCTCCGACGCTCTAACAACTTTTTAGCGTCGCAAGATGCCGCTAAACGCATGCGGATCGTCCTCGCCTCACAGAAGGAAGCGCCCGGCGCGTGTGGGGCGGCGCAGGCGAGAGCATGATGCGCACGCAATCCATTCCTATCGAGCCCGACGCGCGAATAAGAGCATAGCGAACTGCGATCCATTCCTACCGAACTCAGCGCCTGACCGAAGGCATGGCGAACTGCGATCCGTTTCCATCGAGCCCGACGCACGAACGAATGCCCGGCACGCAGGCGAACGCATGGCGTACGCGCGCGGGACGGCCTAGGCGAGAAGCGGCACCATAGCGCGCCGCGATCCATTCCTATCGAGCCCGACGCACGGACGCAAACGCGCTTCGCACCGCCGGACCGATCTCGCGATACGAAAACACGTTCCCATACAGGCTCAGCGGAAGCGTGCAGAGAAACGAGATCGCCGCCGCAACGGCGAACCAGCCCGCACCGATGGGGCCGAACGCCTCGAGGCCGAGCAAACACGCTGCGATCGGGCAGTTCGCCGCAGCAGTCATTCCCGCGACAAGCCCCACGACGGCACCGAATCCCGGATCGATGCCGAAAACGTCCCCGAGAAAGCATCCGCAGGTCGCGCCGATGCACATGGTCGGCATGATTTCCCCGCCTTTGAAGCCGAATGCGAGCAGGAACGCCGTGAACGCGAGCTTTCCCAAGAAGTACGGATCGGTCACACCGCCTGCGAACGCGGCGGTCACGTAATCCATGCCCGTACCCGAAAACACCCGCATGCCGGGCAGCGACAGCACCATCACGGCCGCGATCGTCCCGCCGATCACGAGGGGAAGCCACATGGGAACCGGCAGCGCCGCCACAGCCGCGCGCCCCCGCACCACGATGAAGCAGAAGAACGCCCCCGCCGCAGTGCTGCCGAGCACGACCAGCAAGAATGCCGGAGTCTGCGCAAGCGCCGGCAGCGATCCTGCAACGACGGCCGATCCAAGACCGGAAAACCCCACGAGCTTCGCGCATCCGTCGCCGGCGAACGCCGATGCGACGACGACGCCGAGCCCCCTGATGCCGCACGAATGGTTGCGCATGAGCTCGATCGAAAGCAGCGCCGAAGCGAGCGGCATGCCCAAAAGGACGCCGAGCGCACCGGCCATGCCGCACGACGCAAGCGTGACCAGCTGCTTCTTATCGACCCTGAACAGGCGGCGCATGATAGACGCCACCGCGGAGCTCATCTGCAGCGCGCCCGCCTCCTTGCCGACCGAACCGCCGCAGAGGATGGTCATGCAGGTGCCGAGGAAGATGGCGGGCATGAGCGTCACGGGAAGTTCGTCGGGAACCGCCGTGTCGCTCAATCTGCGCATACCCCCGAAGAATCCCCGGTCAACGTCGGATGCGTCCGATCGCTTCCCGGATGCGGCATGATAGCCCCAGAGGCGGGATTCCGAAGAAGGCACGCCCGGCACTGCGGGATTCGGCGCGGATGCCTCGCCTGCCGACGTGCGCGCCTCCCCTGCCGGAGCGAACGCGACCGACGCTCTGCCGGACACCACGTCGTCAGACATCGATTCGCTCACGCCATGCCTGACACCCGGTTCTCCTACAGCGGCCGATCGATCGCCCGCACTCCCGTCAACCGCCATCTCGCACGCGTCGCGATCGGCGTTCGCCTCCCCTGCGCCGATCTCTCCCGCTCCCGCGGATTCACGCCTCAGCGATTCGATGGCCACGCCCGTCGCCATGCCGAACGGCACGTGCATGAGGCGATAGAACAGATAGGTTTCGAGCCCGACCAGGGGAAGCAGAACGGCAACATGTTCCGTCTCAGAGAAAACCCAGCTCGATGCATCGACGGCGAAGGAAAACGCGAGCGCGAGGGCGGTGGAGGCGGCGACCGTCGCCGCAACGGCGCCGACGAATGCGGACGTCCTCCCCTTCATGCGTCTTCCCTCCTTCCCGCCCGCAGCCGCCGAAGGCACGCAGGCTCGTCCGTCCGAACAGCCGGCAGCGCGAACGCGACCGGCAACCGCAAAAGGCAAGCGGACTCCGTCCCGTGAGACGAAGCCCGCCCAACGAACGCTCCCCATGCTTTTCGAGAACCGCCGCTTCGCCGTCGAGACGCCTAGCCGGCGCGCTTCCCCAACGACTTCTCCGCCGCAACCGTGAACGCATCCAAAAACGTACGGACTTCGTCCTCGGTCGTGTCCCGGCATAGGCTCACACGGTAGGTATAGCGCCAATGCGTCACGGGGAACCCCGCGAGCCGCAACGTCAACGGATGCTTCACACGCCAGGTGCCTTCGGGCACGTCGGCGCGGGACGTCGAGCAGGCCGTGCTCGCGGAGATGCAGATACCCTGCTCGTCAAGCATTCTGATGACCTGGCTGTTGCTCGTGCCGGGAATCGAGAAGCTGACGATGTAGGGGCTGCTGTCGTCGCGCGCATTCACGCAGAGCCCGTCGAAGCGCTCGGCCAGCCCCTCGAGGATCATGCGCTTCAGAGCGGATACGCGCTTGAAGGACGCCTCCCGATCCGCGCAGGTGATTCGCGCCGCTTCGGCGAACCCGACGATCAGAGGGACGGCCTGCGTCCCCGAGCGGAGTCCGGATTCCTGACCGCCGCCGGCAGCCGTGGTGAACAGCGTCGTGCCCCGCCGCACGTACAGCGCGCCGATTCCCTTGGGACCTCCGATCTTATGGCTGCAAAACGACATCAGGTCGACCCCGAGGTCGTCCACCTGCACATCAAGCTTGCCGAACGCCTGAACCGCATCCGTGTGCACGAGCGGATACGAGGCGCTCGCTGCGTCGGAATCGGTCCCGCGACGCGCCATGGCATGTTCGTGGCACAGGGCGGCGACCTCCTTGATAGGGAACCGATACCCGAGCTCGCTCTGCACGCTCATGACGGTGACCAGGGCGACGTCGTCACGCTCCGAGAGCAGCCGTCCGAGCGTATCCAGATCGAGATCGCCCTTGACGGCATCAAGATGCTCCGTCCGCCAGCCGTCGCGGCGCAGGTTGCGCACCGTCTTCGTGACCGATGGGTGCTCCAAGGCCGACGTGATGACCGACCCTTTCCCTTCCATGCGCTCGAAAGCCAGACACGACCCCGTGATGGCGAGGTTGTTCGATTCCGTGCCGCCGGACGTGAAATACATCTCGTCGGGATGGGCGCCGATCAGCTCGGCCAACGTCTCGCGGCTTTCCTCCATGAGTCGCTTGGCCTGC
This sequence comes from Slackia sp. CM382, assembly GCF_000293015.1. Lineage (NCBI taxonomy): Bacteria > Bacillati > Actinomycetota > Coriobacteriia > Eggerthellales > Eggerthellaceae > Slackia > Slackia sp. CM382. The sequence goes on along the minus strand of NZ_ALNO01000007.1, from coordinate 150,846 downwards.
CGACCGACGCCGTGAATCGAGGACGGATTGCCGAACGTGCGCTCCATAGCATCGGCCATGACGGCGCACACGCGTGGGTAGGGCCTGGTCGTCGCTGCGTTATCAAGATATATGACGCGTTGGTCGCTCACGGCGCCCCCTTGCTGCCGCCCCTCCGCTTATTTGTCGCTCTTGACCGCGCGGTTGATCGCCCAGAAGGCGAGACCTACGAGCGCGCCGCCGACGATATTGCCGAGCGTGGCGAAGCAGAGGTTGGTCATGACGCCGCCCAGAGTGACGAGGCCGGCATCGCCGATGCCCGTGGTGTTCAGGAGCAGGCCCATGGGCAGGAAGGACATGTTGGCGACGCAGTGCTCGAATCCTGCGGCGACGAAGGCGGAAATGGGCAGAAGGACGCCGAGCACCTTGTCAGCGACCGTGCGCGCGGAAAACGCGACCCAAACGGCCAGGCACACGAACACATTGCACATGATGCCCTTGAAGAAGATGGTCGCCGGAGCGAGCGCGACCTTGCCCGCAGCCACGTTCACCATGGCCTCTCCGACTCCGCCGCCGCCGAGCGCAGGCGTGGCGGCGAGATAGATGAGCGCCACCGCGATCAGGGAACCGACCAGATTGCCGATCCAGACGATGACCCAGTTCTTGAGCAGCGGTCCGATGCCGATCTTCTTGTCGACGAGCGCGCAGACCATAAGCGAATTGCCGGTGAACAGCTCGACGCCGGTGCAGACGACGAGCACGAGGCCCAAGCAGAAGCAGATGCCGCCTACGATGCGCTGCGCGGCGAAGGGCATGGCCGGATCGCCGAGGAAGACGCAGAAGTACAGGCCGCCGAACGCGATGAAGGCGCCGGCGAGCATGGCCGAGATGAACATGCGGCCCGGCAGCATCTTCGTTTTTCCGACTCCGATTCCCACGGCTTTCGCAAGCGTGGCGACCGGCGAAAGAGCATCGGGCTTCAACGCATCGAGTTCTTTGTTCTCCATGATTACTCCCCTAGAATCGAATGGATCGCTTACCTAGACTCACGAGCTCCCGCGAACATCGCGAAGTCGGCTCCGGCCGCAACCCAGTCGTATACGAACCGGACGGCCTTCATGACCTCGGGCGTCAGCGGGTTGAAGAACGAGGTGTCCTGCGGCTGGATCCCGACGAACAGAATCTCGTCGCAACACGCCTCGAGCTGCCCCAAAAGGAACGTGATGGGAAGGGAATGCGTGGTGATGAGGGCTTGCGTCGCAACCTCCTCGGGCGTGATGGCGCGCACCGACCCGGGCTCGAGCCCCATGTCGGCCGCATCCACGAGCACGAGGCGCTTCGGATGCGCCCGACGGATCAGGACGAGGTCGTCCTCAGGCGTCTGCCCGCCGTCGATGACGCTCCACCCCTCGATGGGATCCTCCTCGCACAGTTGCGTGAGCATCGGGCCTGCGGCGTCGTCGCCGCGCAGGACGCTTCCGACGGTGAACAGGACCTGATTCCCCACGTTCACGAGACCACCTCCCTGACCATCACATAGACCGACGGCTCCTCGCGCACGATGCGAAGCTGCTCGAGGAAGAGCCCGACGTAGCGGGCGACCTCCTCATCCGCAGCCGATGCAAGCGGCTCGAGCGCGTCGATCACGATGTCGACCTGCGCCTTGCCGAGCTCTATCTCGGAATGGCGCATGACCCCCTCGAGCTTGTAGCGCGCCTCTCCCTCAGGAAGCGCGGCGCAGATGCGCTCGAATACCTCGACCGGCATGCTCAGCACGCACTCGAAGCAATCGATGACGCCGGTATGATGCCCGACCGAAAGCGTGTAGTACAGAACGTCCTTCGCGTCGTCGGGCACCGATTGCGCACTGTCCACGAACTTCCTCACCAGGCGATGGACGCGCACCGTCCGCGCCTGAGCATGCTCAGGCGCAAGGTCGGTCCCGTTGTTGCGCGCAAGGCTCATCCGATCACCTTTTTAAGCAGAAGCTCTTTGAGGTCGGCGTAGACTTCGGCGCGACGCGGGTCGTCGGTGCCGGCGATAAGATCGTCGACCGAGGCGATCACGCTGCCGTTCGAAGACGAAAGCGCTTTCAGGAAATCATCGGCGAGGTCGTGACCCTGCAGATACCCGCTCATAAGACGTGCCTCGTGCTCGATTTCCGTACGAAGGGCGTACGGGATGTCCGCATAGGCCAGGCGCGCAAGCTCGCCGGGAGCCTCGATGGTCTCCTTATGATGCAGTTTCTGGCCCAGCATGCCGAGCGTCATCGCGAAGCCGTAGATGGTCTGGGCCGGCGACGGCGGACACCCGGGGATGTAGACATCTACCGGAAGGATCTGGTCGGTGCCGCCCCACACGCAGTAGTTGTCGTGGAAGATGCCGCCGGTGCAGCCGCAGGCGCCGTAGGACACGACGAGCTTCGGATCGGGAGCCCCTTCGTAGGCGCGCATGGCCGGCAGGCGCATGGCGCGCGTGACGGCGCCGGTGAATACCAGGATGTCCGCATGACGGGGACTCGGGGTGTTCTTGATACCGAAGCGTTCGGCGTCGAAGACCGGCGTGATGGTCGCGAAGATCTCGATCTCGCACGCGTTGCATCCGCCGCAGTCGACGCGGTAGATGTAGACGGAGCGCTTGATGTCGTTGAGCAGCGCGGCCTTGGCCTTCTGTATGCTCTCGTCGAGCTCTATCCTGGTAGGAATGGCCTGCAGGCGCTCGGGCACCTGCTCGAGTACGGTATGCATGTCCTACCTCCCCCCTTCGATGCGCGAAACCGCCTGGGCCGCCTTGGCATCCATGGTCCGCTTGCACGTAGGACACACCCTCAGCTTCGCCAGGGACGCGTCAAGCTCTTCTCCGGCGATGCCGGAAATGTTCTTCAACAGGCCCTCCGCGTAGGCGACCTGCTTGCGCGGCGCGAACGGCTTGCCGCACGCCACGCAGTGCTCGAGCAGATAGGTGCTGCTCTCCTCGAGGTCTTCCGCCGCCATGACCGCGAGCTCGAACTCGTTGCCGAGCTTGATCGCGTCGAAGGGGCAGACCTCTTCGCAACGGCCGCAGAAGATGCAGCGACCGTAGTTGATGTTCCACGCGATGGTGCCGGCGCTTTCGTCCACCGTCATCTGAATGGCGTTGGGCGGGCACGCCGATGCGCACGCGGCGCAGGCGATGCACTGCTTCTCGTCGTGCTCGGGCTTGCCTCGAAAGCCGTACGGCAGATCCATCGGCACCGCCGGGTACTGGGTGGTCGCATTGCCCGTTTTCAGGGCGTTGATCAAGGTTTTCAGCATGGCCGTCTCCTTAATCCTTCAACGGCGAATGAGCCCTGTCGCGGCAGTAGAACTCGAGATCGCTCTTGGTCAAGACCTTGGAGGTCTGCTTCTTCACATCCACCACGGTCACGCGGTCGGTGCAGGAATAGCAGGGATCGAGGCTGCCGACGATGAGCGCGGCATCCGAGACCGTGTTCCCCCTGAACATGCTGCGCAGGACGGGCCAGTTGCTGTAGGTGGCCGCTTTGGCACGCCAGCGGTAGCATTTCTGATTATCCCCAACCATGGCCCAGTGCACGTCCTCGCCGCGCGGCGCCTCGGCGACCGCCACGCCGAACCGATGCGGCGTGTAGGTCCAATCCTCGGTGAGGATCGGGCCTGACGGTGCGTTGGTGAGCAGCTCCTCGATCATATCGAGGCTGTCGAAGAACTCCCCGACACGCACGAGCGTGCGGCTCTGGACATCGCATCCGGTCTGGAACTGGGGCTTCCAGTCTTTCAGATGCGTGTAGCCATCGAAGGGATGATGGTGGCGCGCATCGCGGGCGAAGCCGCTGCCGCGGACCAGCGGGCCGACGGGGCTGTAGTCGCGCGCGACCTTCGGGTCCAAGATGCCGATGCCCTTGGTGCGGGAATCGAAGTTCGGGGTGCCCAGAAGCTCCTCGACCAGGCTCTTGACCTCGGCACGCAGCTCATGGACGAGCTGCAGGGTGCCGGCCTGCTCTTTCAAGATGTCGCGGCGGACGCCGCCGATGAGGTTCAGGCCGTAGGTCTTGCGGTGGCCGGTGATGCGTTCGGCCAGATCCATCGACTTCTCGCGCGCACGGAAGAAATGGTTGAATCCCGTGTCGAAGCCGCAGTAGTGGCACACGAGGCCGATGTTGAGCAGGTGCGAGTGCAGGCGTTCGACCTCGAGCACGATCGAGCGGATGTACTGGGCGCGCAGAGGGACCTGGATGCCCTGGGCGTTCTCCACGGCCTCGGCGTACGCGACCGAATGGGCGCAGCCGCAGATGCCGCAGATGCGGTCGGCGAAGAACGTGACGGCATCGTAGTTCAGGCGCTGCTCGGCGCACTTCTCCATGCCGCGATGCACGTAGAACAGGCGGTAGTCCGCATCCACGATGGTCTCGCCCTCGACGAACAGGCGGAAGTGGCCCGGCTCGTCGGACGTGATGTGCAGCGGCCCCATCGGGACGACCGTGGTCTCGCGATCTCCGGTCTCGCGCAGGAACTCGTAGGTTTCCATCTCCGATGCGAGCTTCGGACGATGGCGGTAGTCCATGCTGTCCTTGCGCAGCGGATACAGGCCTTCCGGCCAGTCGTCCGGCAGGACCAGGCGACGGTTGTCGATGATGCCGATCGCGCGCAGCCCGAACATATCGTAGACCTCGCGCTCGCTCCATACCGCGGCGGGAACCCGCGGCGTGACGCTGGGGTATTCGCCCGGTTCGGGAGGAACCTCGACGCGCACGGTCAGGAAGCACCGATCCTCATCCTCCATGGACAGGATGTAGTACAGCGCATAATTGCCGTTGAGCGGGCGTTCGTCGTTGCCGACCATGACCGGCATCCAGCCGCCGCGATCGTAGTAGAGGAATTCCACCACGTCAGGCAGCATATCGAGCTTCACGGTCACGCAGAGCTGATCCTCGCCCTGCCAGCTCGCGTCGACAACCGATCCTGGAAAACGATTCCGCACGGCTTCGACGTGGGTCTCGCCGATACGGAGCTCCTTCTTGTTCTTCATGACCCCCTACCTTTCGACCTTCATGCCTGCGGAGGCGCCATCGGTCTGGCTGAACAGAATGTTCACGACGGGAGTCTCGTGCAGCGCCTCGGTGCTGGATTGCGTGACGATCCCCGTTGCGTCCTCGACGCACTGCAGCATGGGCTGCGGGGCGGCGACGCCGAACCACAGAAGCGTGACGGCCAGGATGACTTCGGGAACCAGGGCGGCGACGCCGACGTCGCCCTTCTTGATATGGTCGGGAACCTTGCCGAAGACGGCTGCGGTGACGACGTGGGCGCAGGCGGCGACCACGATGGTGAGCGCGATCACGAAGATCGCGAGGACGATCCACCGCCCGTCCATGACGCCCGCCGTGATGCCTGTGATCTCAGACACGAACATCGCGAAGGGCGGGAAGCCGGCCAGGGCGAAGAAGCCCATCGCCAGCAGCACGCCGGTCGCCGGCATGGCCTTGAGCACGCCGCTGATCTCGTTGAGGTCGCGCGTGCCGTACTTCATGAGCACGTTGCCGGACAGGCAGAACAGGAAGGACTTGGTCAGGCCGTGGGTCACGCAGTGCAGCAGCGCAGCCGCGATGCCGAGCGGGCCGCCGAAGCCCAGGAACAGGGCCACGATACCGATGTTCTCGACGGAGTGGTAGGCCAGCTTGCGCTTGAGGTCGTCCTGAGAGAAGACCGACAGAGCCGCCATGGCGACCGACAGGATGCCGATGACCAGCATCACCATCTTCGGGAATGCGTCTCCCAAAGCCGCGCATGCGAGAATGTAGTAACGGATGATGAGCAGCATGGCGCACTTGAGCAGAACGCCGGACAGCAGGCCGGACACGGGACTCGGCGCCTCGGAATGGGCATCGGGCAGCCAGGTATGCATCGGGAACAGGCCCGCCTTGGTGCCGAAGCCGATCGTCGCGAAGACGAACGCCAGCGCCACGGTCAGCGTGTCGAACCGGTCGGCATAGGGAAGGATCGCGGTCCAGTAGATGGCCTGGGTCGGATCGGGCAGGATGCTCGCGGCGTTCGCATAGATGAGCACGGTGCCGTACAGACCGAACGCGACGCCCGAAGTGCAGACGATGGCGTACTTCCAGGCGGCTTCGAGCGAAGGCTTCACGTCGTAGGCGCCCACCAGGAAGATGGTCGACAGCGTCGTGGCCTCGACGGCGATCCACATCATGAAGATGTTGTTGGACAGCGCCGCCACGAGCATCGTGAAGATGAACAGGCTGAAGAACAGGTAGAACTGCTTCACCTTGCGCGGCTCCATGGCGCCGCGCTGCACATCGTGCCTGATGTAGGGAATCGCATACAGGCCGGTCATGCAGCCGATGAATCCGATGAGGCCCACGAAGATGCAGGACAGCTGGTCAAGGCGGAACCACTCGCCCATGGCGGCGGCGGTCTCGCCCGAATCCACGACGCCCGCGATGGACACGAAGCTCAGAACCAGAACCGCGACGACATCGATGCCGTGCAGCGCCTCGTAGGCCGGGATGAGGCCTTCCTTCGAGGGAAGGATGGCGATGATGACGCCCGCGACGAGCGGCACGAGCATCAGGATGATCAATAGTTCACCAGTCATGGTCCTAACCTTTCAATTCAGTCAGGTCGTCGGCGTTCACCGTGTGGGCGACGCCGTACAGGCGGTATGCCAGGACCGAGAGGATAATCACCGCGAAGAACGCGTCGGTGGCGACGCCGATCTCGACGAGCGCCGGCGCATTGGACGCAAGCAGGGCGAGCGTCAGGTGCGAGCCGTTCTCCATAAGGCAGTAGCCGAAGATCTGCTTCACGACGTTACGTTGCGTGATGATGCAGGTCAGACCGATGAAGAAGTGCGCAAGCGAAATGGCCAGCGCAGGCTTGACCTCGACGGCCGCCGGAAGGTCGATATTCTGGACCGCGATGAAGCAGATGGCGACCTCGACGGCGACCAGCACGATCGCCTTGGTTGCCGTGAGCTTCGGCTCGAGTTCGGACCCTGCGTCGGCGATCTTCCGCGAAAGGAAGATGATGACGCTCGGCACCACGACGACCTTCGTGACGAAGGCCGTCACGGACCATTCGTACAGTTCGACCGACCCCGTCGTGACGGCGAGGGCCAGGAAGCAGCCGATGAGGACCAGGGACTGAACGATGTAGCCGTATGCCGCCTTGCGAGGCGCCTTTTCCAGCACGATCACGAGCGACGTGATGATGAGGAACGCGCCGAGGATGTTCACTATGGTAAATCCGTCCATGTTCCCCCTCCTAACCAAGCCACGCCGCAGCGATGAAGCTGGAGCAGACGGTCATGACCAACAGAACGACGAAGGCGACCACCATGGCCCGAGGCACGGGCTGGGCGGCGGCGACGGTCTCGGAAGGCTCGCCGAAGAGCACGGAGCCGATCCACTTGAGGAACCAGGCGAAGCAGCCCACGGTCTCGAGCAGGGCGATGACCACGATGACCATCAGCGCAGGATGCCCGCTGTTCGCAGCGGTGATGAAGCCGCCGGCGAAGATGAGCGTCTTGCTGAAGAAGCCGTTCATGGGCGGGACGCCCGCGATGGCCAGCGCGGCGAACGCGAACGCGACGCCGAGCAGCGGCTGCTTCTTGAGCACGCCGCGCAGCTGCGGAAGCATGCGGGTGCCCAGCGTGTAGCTGAACGCGCCTGCCGTCAGGAAGAACAGGGTCTTCGCGAAGGCGTGGTTGAAGATGTGGGCGATGCCGCCCTCGAGGGCGATGCCGCTGCCGAACGCGTAGAAGCCGAACGCCAGGAAGATGTACGACAGCTGGCTGATGGTCGAGAAGGCCAGCAGGCGCTTCATGTCGGTCTGAGGCAGGTACATGATGAAGCTGAAGATGCAGGTGATGATCGCACCGATGACGATGACCCAACCCACGGCCTCGGGGATGGCGCCCGCGCTCATGAGCTCGCGGGCCAGCACCGCGACGCCGACCTTGACCATGGATGCGCCATGGAGGTAGGCGGACACGGGCGTCGGCGCCTCCATGGCGGAGGGCAGCCACATGTAGAACGGCAGCTGCGCCGACTTCGCCCAGGCGGCGAAGATGACGCCGAGCAGGATGAAGGTCTTCCACCCTTCGCCCAGCTGAGCGATGTCGACGACCGAGAACGATCCGGTCTGCAGGAAGAGCGCGCCGGTCGCCACGTACAGGCCCAGAGAGCCGATATGGGTCAGGATGAGCGCCTTCATGGCGGACTTGCGCGCGGTCGGCGTGTCGTAGTAGCCGATCAGGGCCCAAGAGCATGCACCGGTGATCTCGAAGAACATCAGCTGGCCGATCAACGTCGAGCTGAAGACCAGGCCCGCCATGGCACCGATGAACACGGTGAAGAACGCATAGAAGCGGCGGCGGGGCTTATCGGGATGCTCGCGGTTGCCTTCGTTCAGGTAGCCGACCGAGTAGATCGAGATAAGCAGGCCGATGCTCACGAACGCGGTCGCAAGCATGACGCTGACCTTGTCGATGGTGAGCCCCATGATCTCGACGCCGCCGATGACGGCGAGCGTGACATGCGCGCTATCCGCGCCCGACGCGCCGAGACCGATCCAGGTCATGATCGCGCACAGCGTGGAGATGCCGGCGGCCGCGATGCAGATGGCCTTCGCCGCAGGCCTCGGGCACACGACGATGGCAAGCGAGGCGACGAAGGGCACGAGTATGGAGGCGATTGCCAGCATGGCGAGATTACATACCATTCTCAAGCACCTCCCTTAGATTCCGAGGGCGCAGAAGACGAAGGCCAGGACGGCGATGCCGACGACGGCCCAGGTCTGCTTGCCCATGAACTTGAAGCGGACACGTGCGACGAGGTTTTCCACGACGAGAATCACGAGGAACACGACAGCCATCTTGACCAGGTACACGACCAGGCCGAGAGCCATGGCCGGCACCGTCATCTCGACGGCGCTGCCGAACGGCAGGAAAATCGCGAGGAACCAACTGACCACGAGGATCTGCTTCATGGTCATGGCGACCTTGATCATGCCCAGAGACGGGCCGGAGTACTCGGAAAGAGGTCCTTCCTGCAGCTCCTGCTCGGCTTCCGCCACGTCGTACGGAAGCTTGCCGAGTTCGATGTAGCAGGCGACGGCGAACGCGACGCCCGCGACGGTCACGCCGACGGGAGATGCGACCTGCAGAGATCCGATCATCTCTCCCATGGTGCCCACATTGGTGGTGCCGAGGATCATGGCGGTGGCGAACAGCGCCAGCATCATGGAAGGCTCCACCAGGATGCCCACGATGAGCTCGCGGATGCCGCCGATCGAGGCGTAGTTGCCCGAACGGTCGACGCCGGCCAAGCCGAAGAAGAAGCGCGGCAGGGCGAGCAGGTAGATGATCAGGATGATGTCGCCCAGCACCGGGATCGGACAGGCACGGGTCGCCATCGGCATGCCCATGGCGAGCACGAAGCAGACGCCGACGTACAGGACGGGCATGTAGCGCGATACGAACGTCGAGCTTTCGGTGCGGACGTCGTCACGCTTGAACAGCTTGATGATGTCGTAGTAGTCCTGGAAGATCGAAGGGCCCTTGCGCGTATGGATCTTCGCGCGCAGCCAACGACCGATACCAGAGGTCAAAGGCGCAAGGAGCATCAGGAGCAACGCCTGGAGGATCGCAACGACGATACTCATTATGCGGCACCTCCCATCAAAGCGACGGTCGCGATGAGCAGAGCCACCAGAGCGACGACGATGTAGACGATATAGAGGCGGGAGTCGCCGGCCTCGATGCGCTGCGAGAGCTTCGCGATGCGGTCGACGAATGCGGCGACGGGATCGACGAGGCGCTTATCGCCCACCGTTTCCGCAACCTTGGCTCCGCCGACGAGCGATTCGAACGCCTTGACGAACTTCGGGGACGTGCCCACGAGCGCGCCGCGCGCGGCATACAGCGGGCCCATGACCCACTTGACCTCGGACGCGAATGTGGTCGCGATGACCGGCATGTCACCTTCGGATTTATATCCGCAGGCCCAGGGGTCGCGACGGACCGAAGAGCCGCCCTTCGCGAACATCGAGCGGATCCCCAAGGCCACGAACACGGCCGCGATCAGAAGAACGGCGACCAGCGGCGTGGAAATGACGCTGTCGGTGATGCCGTTGGTGACCGCAGCGCCGCTCGCGACCGCGACGGCGCTTCCGCCGAGAACGGATGCCGCGACGCCCTCGAGCACGGGCGCGCAGAGAGGTGCGCCCAGACCGAGGAAGATGCAGACGATGGATAGGATGACCATGGAAGCCGTCATGGAGGCGGGAACTTCCTTGGCCTTAAGCGCCGCGTCAGAACGGCCGACGCCCAGGAACGTGACGCCGTAGGCCTTGACGAAGCAGGTCACGGCAAGCGCGCCGGTGACGGCGAGCGCCACGGCCGCGAAGGCGGCGAAGGCCTTGATCATAGTTCCGCCCATGAAGGCCGCGCTGAACATGGCCTGATAGGTGAACCATTCGGACACGAAGCCGTTCAGCGGCGGAATGGCCGAGATGGCCAGACTGCCGATAAGGAAGCACATGGCCGTGACGGGCATGGCGTGGATAAGCCCGCCCATCTTCTCCATGTTGCGCGTGCCCGTGGAGTACAGCACGGAGCCGGCGCCCAGGAAGAGCAGGCCCTTGAACATCGCGTGGTTGAGCATGTGGTAGATGCCCGCCAGAAGCGCGAGGCCGGCAAGCGCGGGCTGGTCCATCGCGACGCCGACGAAGGCGAGGCCGACGCCCAGCAGGATGATGCCGATGTTCTCGACGGAGTGGTAGGCCAGAAGCTTCTTGATGTCATGCTCGCCCAGCGCGTAGACGACGCCGAGCACCGAGGAGACGGCGCCGACGATGAGGACCAGCAGGCCCCACCACAGCATGCAGTCGGTGCCGGACAGCAGGTCGAGCCCGACCTTGATGATGCCGAAGACGCCGATCTTGATCATGCCGCCGGACATGAGCGCGGACACGTTGGAAGGCGCCGCGGGATGCGCCTGGGGCAGCCAGGAATGGAAGGGCACCATGCCGGCCTTGCAGCCGAAGCCGAAGAACGCCAGCACGAACGCGAGGGACCCGAGAGCAGGACCGAAATCGTGGACGCGATAGGCGGCGAACTCGAAGCTGCCGGTCTGGGACGCCATGATGAAATACGAAATCATGATCATCAGGAAGCCTACATGCGCCATGACCAGGTACATGAAGCCGCCCTTGATGGACTGCTTCTTCTGCTCGACGACGACCAGGAAATACGAGGTCAACGACATGAGCTCGAAGAAGACCAGGAACCAGAACGCGTTATCGGCGACCACCAGCACGTTCATGGACGCGATGAAGAGGTTCATGAACAGGCCCATGGCCCCCAGGCCGTTTTCCTTGTACTCGTCGAAGTAGGAAAGGCCGTACAGGAACGCCGCGAACGCGAGGACGTTGATGATCGCCAGCAGAAGGCCGGCGATCGGATTGAGCAGCAGGGTGAAGTCGGCGAAGGAGAACGGCGTCGCGACGGACAGACACGCCCCCTGGCCGATAACGCCTTGGAAGCCGGCGAGGACGGCGAGCAGCGCCGATCCCATGCCGAACAGGCACGCGACGACCTTGGCCGCATGGGCGCTCTTGCCCAGGAACAGGGCGAGGAAGCCGCCGATGACGGAGACCGCGATCGAGGCGAGCAGGATTGTCATACTCATCTTTGAGCCCCCATCCTCGTGAAGTCATGCGCGTACTGGTCGCTCGCTTCCGCGGCGACGGCGCGCTCCAGGCGCAACGTTGACTTGACCGCAGCCTCGTCGACGTAGCTCAGAGCGTTGGTCGCGCATGCCTTGACGCAATGAGGACCTTCGGAATCGAAGGAACATAGGTCGCACTTGACGGCCCTGGTGGTGATGCCTTCCTCCCATTGCAGCATCTCGCCGCGGGAAGAGGGGAAGGTGGGCGTGTCGTACTTCATGCCGGCAACGCCCGCGAGAGAGGTGCCCGAAGGATGGATCGCACCGAACGGGCAGACGACGGCGCACATCTTGCACCCGACGCACGTCTGCTCGTTGATGTGGATCGAACCGTTCTCGTTGGTGATTGCCCTGACGGGGCATACCTGCATGCAGGGAGCCCCGTCGCAATGATGGCAGGTGACCGCCGCCGACACATCCCTCGTCATGACCAGAGCCAGACGGGGGGCCGCTTGCAGCCCGGCCTTCTGATGGCCTTCGCTGCAAGCAGCCTGACACGTTCCACAGCCTATGCATCGATATGTGTTTATAACGATGTAGCCATTCATGTCGTTCCTCTTTATGTCGTTACCGTCCCGGATCGGATCAGACCAGCGCTTCGGTAGGGGCGACATCCTGCGCGGAGGCCTCGCCCGCCAGCCAGTCCTTCATGTCCGTGTAGAGCTTCTGCGCATAGCGCTCGGCCCAGACCTGGTCTTCGATCTGCTCGACCTGGCATGCGCTGTGCTTGTCCTCGGGCGTGCCGGACAGCGGGTCGGTCACGTGCATCGTGAGCTGGTTGCACTTGCCGATCCACCACTGGTAGGTCATGTAGACGGCACCCTTGTTGATGCGCTCGTTGAGGTTGGCGCGGGTGATGACCTTGCCGCGGCGGGACTTCACGAACACGAGATCGTCCTGCGCGATGCCGCGGGCCTCGGCGTCTGCCGGGTTGATGTTGACGAAGCCGGGCTCATCGGCGAGAAGCGAGAGGACCTTGCAGTTACCCGTCATGGAACGGCAGCTGTAGTGGCCGACCTCGCGGACGGTGCAGAGGACCAGCGGATACTCGTCGTCAGGCAGCTCGGTGGGAACCACGAAGTCGGCGGCGATCAGGCGGGCCTTGCCGTCGGGCTTGTTGAACTTGCCGCCCTTGAACAGGGTCGGGGTGCCCGGGCACTCCAGCGTCGGGATAGGCCACTGCGCGTGCCCCACGCCTTCCATCTTCTCGTAGGTCGCACCGTAGAACGACGGGCAGTTCTCGCGGACTTCGTCCCAGATCTCCTTGGTGTTCTCGTAGTGCATCGGATAGCCCATGCGCGTGGAGAGCTCGCTGAAGATCTGCCAATCGTGCTTGCACTCGCCCTTCGGAGGAACGGCGGCCGTGAAGCGCTGGAACGTACGGTCGGAGGCGCTGAAGACGCCGTCGTGCTCGCCCCAGGAGGTGCCGGGGAAGACGACGTCGGCGTATGCCGTGGTCTGCGTCATGAAGATGTCCTGGCTGATCACGAAGTCGCAATTCTGCAGGGTTTCCTTCATGTCGGCGGAATCGGGCTCGGTCTGCAGCGGGTCTTCGCCGAAGTTGTAGAACGCGTGGATCTTGCCCTCCTTCACGCCGTGGGGCAGATCGGTCAGCTTGAAGCCGGGCTCAAGGGAGAGCTTCTCCTCGGGAACACCCCAGGACTTGGCGAACTTGGCGCGGATCGCAGGGTCGTCGACCTTCTGGTAGCCCGGATAGAGCGTGGGCCACATGCCCATGTCGCAGCTGCCCTGGACGTTGTTCTGGCCGCGGACGGGGGCGAGGCCGGCGGCATCGCGGCCGATCTGGTTGGCGATGCAGGCGACGGCGGCGATCTGATGGACGGTCTTGACGCCCTGGCGCTGCTGGGTGACGCCCATGCCCCAGCCGATGATGGAGTTCGGGGAGGTGGCGTACATGCGGACGGCCTTGCGGAAGGTCTCGGGGTCGATGCCCGTGATGTCCTGGACGGATTCCGGCGTGTACTTCTTGATGGTTTCCCACCATTCGTCGTATCCCACGGTATGGGCTTCGATGAAGTCGCGGTCTTCCAGGCCCTCGTTGATGATGACGTTCGCGAAGGCGTTCATGAAGGCCAGGTTGCAGCCGTTCTTGATCGGCATGTAGATGTCGGCGATGCGGGCGGTCTCGATGAGGCGCGGGTCGGCGACGATGATCTTGGCGCCCTTCTCCTTCGCCTTGACGATACGGCGGGCGACGATGGGATGGGAGGCGCTAGGATTGTAGCCGAACAGGAAGACGCAGTCGGCGTTTTCCATATTGGGAATCGAGACGCTCATGGCGCCGGAGCCAACGGCATCGATCAGGCCGATGACCGAGGGGCCATGGCAGGTGCGCGCGCAGTTGTCGATGTTATTGGTGCCCACGCATGCACGGGTGAACTTCTGCATCACGTAGTTGGCTTCGTTGCCCGGACCGCGTGAAGAGCCCGTCAGCATGATGGAATCGGGGCCGTACTTGGCCTTGATCTCCATAAGGTGCTTGGCGGTGAAATCGAGTGCTTCGTCCCAGCTCACGCGCTCGAGCTCGGCACCCTTGCGGCGACGGATCATCGGGTGCAGGATGCGGGGCGTCAGGATCTTGGTGTCGTTGATGAAGTCGTATCCGCTCATGCCCTTGAGGCACAGCTCGCCTTCATTGGTGACGCCGTTAAGGCCTTCGGCGCCAACGACCCGGCCGTTTTCGACCAGAAGGTTGAGCTTGCAGCCGGCTCCGCAATATGGACATACGGCCATATGCTTTTCCATGGTATTCCCCCTTTTAAACGAGCGCGTACACGGTGGAGTCCATCATGGACTCGTACGACTCTGCGGCAACGCGGCGGCGTTTGAGAGCCATATCCTTCAAATCGTCCTGATCGACGAGACGCAGGCCGTTGGTCGGGCATGCCCTCACGCACCGCGGGCCTTCGGGCTCGTCGGCGCACAGATCGCATTTGATGACCTTCGCGACCGTCTTGTCCGCGAGAACCAGATCGCCGAACATGACCGGCTCGAGACGCGAAACCACGTCGCATGCGCCATACGGGCATGCCATGACGCAGCTGCGGCAGCCGATGCAGCGTTCCATGCTCACCGCGACGCGATCGCCGTCGTAGTACAGCGCGCCCTGAGGACAGGCGTTGACGCAGGGCGCGTCCACGCAGTGATGACAGGCGATGGGTGCAGACACCCGAATGGTTTCGACCAGATTCAGTCGCGGAACAGCAGCGTCCCCCGTTACGTCGTGCTTCTCGATGCAGGCCGCCATGCAGGTCTTGCAACCGATGCATAGCCTTGGATCCGCAACAACACATTTGCTGCTCATCTTTTCCCCCAATTTAGTCTTCGTGTAGCTTTCTTCCACCTCTTGAAGGGGCGTTTCGATTGCGTTTTCTTCCTTCACCTCCTTGATTTATTCATATTTGATATGTCCCTAAAGACCTTTCATATAGTGAAAAGGACTTTTACACGAAGTGAACCATTTATGAATATCTACCCATTACGGGTTTTTGTCAAAGCGGCATTTGCAGGCATTTTTCGAGGTATATTGACAATATATTATTCTTAAGATGATATAATGTATCACGTTCGTGTATATTTCTTACAGAATGCGTTGTATTTGAAGATATGCGGTACGTATCATATTCGTGATACAATCTTGAAAAACATACCGTTTTCACCTTGTTGTTTGCATTTTTGGAAGAAATAAAGTATCGCCGTTTCGGAAAAACCGATCGAAGGAGGATGCGCATGAGTCGGGATTCGGTCGTCCACGTCAGAATCGATGCGGACCAAAAGGAAGAGGCCGAAAAAATTTTCAAGAATCTGGGCACAAGCCTGTCGGAGGCGATCCGCATTTTCATAGCCGAATCCATCAAGCAGCACGGCCTCCCCTTCCGACCGACCTATAGTGCAGGAAAGGGAGGCATGGAAGCGCAAGGCATCCTCAAGGCATACGGAAGCGACATCGATCGCGAGGCGGAACGCGAATCATGGATCAGGTCATTGGGGGCGAAACATGAAACTTTTAATCGATGAGAGCATCATCCTGCGCTACCTGCTTGCCGACAATAAGCGCGGATACCACCGCGCGTGCGAGGCCATAGCGACGGGCGAAGCGTACACATATCCCGAAATCTACGCGCGCGTGGCCATCATCCTGCGCGACGTCTACGGCGTTCCCCGTTCACAGATCGGATACGCCCTGGTCACCCTTATGAACGACATCACCCTGATCGAAGCGCCCATCGTGGAATACGCGACGCGCCTGTTCGGGTCGAGCCTGCTCGACTACGTGGACTGCCTGCTGATCGCCCGCAACGCGGTCATGAAGCAGAACGTCATGACCTACGACAAGCCCCTGCTCTCCCGGATGCTGGCGCTCTAGGAACACGGCCGAAGCTTCAGGCGTGAAGCCTTGCCGCCGGAAAGCGACCGAAAGCGGCGCTGCATCCGCGCCGGCAACGGAAACGGGTCTTGGAAACGCCCTTGAGCTCCGCGCCGAACGCCGCACGAAAAGCCAGACAAGGCGCCGTCCCTCTGCAGAAGCAGGGGCAGCGCCTTGTTCTCTCTATAAGAAGCGACCGTCCGGAAGAAGCGGGCCTACTTCTCGGGATAGAACCCGGAGACCCCCTGGTTCAGATTGATCATGATGTTCTTGGTCTGCGTGTACGCCTGGAGGATCGACTTGTGCGTCTCGCGGCCGATGCCGGATTCCTTATAGCCGCCGAACGGAGCGCCCGCCGGAATCTGGTTGTAGGTGTTCACCCACATGCGCCCGGTCTCCACGTTGCGGGCCACGCGCAGCGCACGATCGATGTTCTTGGTCCAGACGCCGCCGCCCAGTCCGTAATCCGAGTCGTTCGCCATGGCGATGACCTCTTCCTCGGTCTTGAACTTCACGACCACCGCGACCGGCCCGAAGATTTCTTCGCGGGCGCAGCGCATGCCGTTGTTCGCATCCACGATGAGCGTCGGCTTGAAGAAGGTCCCGTTCGCGCACTCCCCTTCCGTATAGGCCTCGCCGCCGCACAGGATCTGGGCGCCCTCTTCGCGGGCGATGTCGATATAGGCCTTGACCTTCTTGGCCTGAGCCGCATTGACCTGAGCGCCGAGCTGCGTCTCGGGATCGAGGGGATCGCCGATCCTCACCTTATTGAACTGCTCGACGGCCGCCTCGACGAACCGATCGTAGATGCCCTCCTGCACGAACACGCGAGAACCGGCGCAGCATACCTGGCCCTGGTTGAACAGGATGCCCAGCTGCAGGCCGTCGATCGCCTGCTGAAGGTCGCAGTCGTCGAAGAAGATGTTCGCGCTCTTGCCGCCGAGCTCGAGCGTGGCGGGAATCAGCTTCTCAGCGGCGGCCTTCGCGACGGAGAGGCCGACCTCGGTGGAGCCGGTGAAGGCGAGCTTGCGGAAACCGCGGTGATCGAGCATGTACTGTCCCGACTTCGAGCCGCGCCCGGTGATGACGTTGACGACGCCTGCGGGAAGCAGGTCGCCGATGAGTTCGATCAGCACGAGCAGCGAAAGCGGCGTGGACGACGAGGACTTGATGACGACGCAGTCGCCGGCCGCAAGCGCGGGCGCAAGCTTCCAGGCGCTCATCAGGAACGGGAAGTTCCAGGGCACGATCTGCCCGACGACGCCGATGGGCTCGCGCAGGATCAGGCTCAGGAAGCCGCCGTCGAGCACGGAGGCCGATCCTTCCTCGGAGCGGAGGACGCCCGCGAAATACCGGAAATGATCGGCGCTGAACGGGACGTCGATGGCGCTCGTCTCGCGAATGGGCTTGCCGTTGTCGAGCGTTTCGACGCGGGCAAGGAGCTCGGCGTTCTCGTCGATGACATCGGCGATCTTCAGCAGGATGTTCGCGCGCTCGATAGGCTCGACCGCTTTCCATGCGGGAAACGCGGCCCACGCCGCCTTAACCGCGGCATCGACGTCTTCCTGCGTGGCATCGGCGCACGTGGCGAGCACCTCGCCGGTCGCAGGATTCTTCGTCTGGAACGTGCCTCCGTCGGATGCGGGCACGAACGCGCCGTTGATATACAGTCCATACGATTCTTTGAGTTCCATGGTCATCGGTATTCCTTCCGTTGTTCGTAGGTGACGAATCGGAGTGTATGGATAGAATGGTGCTATCAAAAGAACCAGATATTGAAAAAGAAATGGAACCAGTTGCATGATCACCTACGACCTGTCCGCACGCGGGCGCACATCGCTCTACGCGTTCCTCTACGAACGGATCCGCGACGACATCATCGCCGGCACGCTGGCCGCAGGGGAAAAGCTCCCCTCCAAGCGTGCGCTCGCGCAGAACCTGGGCGTCGGCGTGAATACCATAGCCCTTGCATACGGCCAGCTCGTTGCCGAAGGCTTCGTTCAAGCGCAAGAGAAGCGGGGGTACTTCGTGGCGGACGTGCGCGACATCGCCCCAGTCAGCTCGCACCGGCCCGAACGGCTTCCCGTCGAAGAGGACGAACCCGGCTGCGTCATGGACTTCCGCGCCAATCGCCTGAACCTCGACAGTTTCCCCATCGATCTCTGGAATCGCTGCATGCGCAAGGCGATGCTGGACGGCGGGACGCGCCTCTATCAGACCGTTCCGTATGCGGGGCTGCCCGAGCTGCGCAATGCCATCGCCGAATACCTGCATCGGAGCCGCGGCATGCATGTGAGTCCCGCGTGCATCGTTATCGGAGCCGGAACGGAATACCTGCTCATGAGGCTCTTCGCGCTGTTCGGAGACAATGTGGGCTTCGGCATCGAAAGCACGGGATTCAAGAAGCTCATCCTCGGAGCCTCGAAATTCCACGCGCGCGCCGTCATCGTGCCCCCGAAACCTTCCGACGACCTCTTCGACATAGGCGACGACCTCGATATGGATCGTCTGCGCGGAACCGATGCGCAGCTTATGTACGTTTCGCCCGCGAATCGCTTCCCCACGGGACGCGTGATGCCCGCCTCGACGCGTTCGGACGTGCTGCGCTGGGCTTATGAGGAACCGGGCCGCTACGTCGTCGAAGACGACTACGACAGCGAGTTCCGCTATGCAGGGCGGTTGACGCTCCCGCTTTTCGCCGAGGATGGGCGCGATCGCGTCATCTACCTCAACACGTTTTCGAAGACGATGGTGCCTTCGCTGCGCATCGGCTACATGGTGCTTCCGCCCGAACTGATGGATGCCTACCGCGACCAGCAGGGATTCTATTCGTGCACGGTATCGAGCTTCGAACAGTTCGCGCTGGCGGAATTCATCGATTCGGGCGCCTTCGAGCGGCATATGAACCGCATGCGCAACTTCTACCGCAAGAAAAGGAAGGCTCTGCTGAAGGCGCTTCGGGAAAGCCCGCTCGCACGCAGGTCGACGATCGAGGAGTACGCGGCGGGAACGCACTTCCTCCTCAGAGTGCGAACCGATCTCAAGCGAACGGACATCACGCAGAAGGGAGAGCGGCTCGGATTGAGGATATCGTTCTTCACCGACTACAGCATCTGCGATATCGACATGCCGGGACAGGTCACGCTCGTCGTCAACTACGCCGCCATCGACCCGGGCAGGATCGACGACGTCGTCGATCGGCTGTGCCAGGTGTTCGAGCCATAGAAACGTGCCGGATCCGGCGTATCCCATAGGCATTTCTTCATTTGTTGTTTTAACAACGTACCTCTGAGGACCTTCGGCCCATAGTGGCCCTCGACGCACGAAAGCATCCAGCCCAACGCGGATGCAGGGAAGAAGGAAGAAAGAGGTATCTCATGAACGGCAGCGCCTATACCGGAGACATGCTGGTCGGCGAAATCATTCGCCGCGATCCCCGAAATATCGCCATCCTCGAAAGCGCCGGCATGGGCTGCGTGGGCTGCCCGGCATCGCAGAGCGAATCGCTCGATGACGCCTGCATGGTGCACGGCATGAACGCCGCCGAGGTGCTGGGCATGCTGAACGGGAGCAACGCATGAGCGCGACCTTGGGACCCATCCATTACCGCATGTACGGGAAAGCCCAGGCGGTCGACGCGCTCGCGCGGCGCATCGCCGTGTTTTCCGATGAGCAGGGCTGGACGGCTGGTGCCGAAGCACGCCTGAATGCGCGGCATCCTCGCCTTGAGGGCGACTTGACCGGCCATATCGACGTGACCGACATCCATGGCGGCCTGAACGCGCTCGTCGGCAATGCCGAGGCGGCGCTCGCCTGCGCGTGCGAACCCGTCCCCGACCATGTGGAAGAGACTTTGGAATTCGTGAAGGAGCTAGGGGCGACAAGCGGACGCAGCTCGCTCTTGCCCGACGCATCCCTGCAGGATGCGTGGACGGCCGTCGATGCGCACTGGCTGGACGGCATGCCGTGCGATCGCTTCGTCACCCTGCACGGCAGCTCGCCTGAAACCATTTCCTGGACCATCCGGTTGGAGCCCCATCCAGCCGCCTGCTACGAGCAGGTCCGTCGCGCATGGATGACCGGATTCCTGAGCGCCGCACGCATCGCGCTCGAGGCATCCGGAGATGGTTCCTACCGTATCGCCAGGGAGGCATAGGCTATGGCTGTGAATCTTGATGAATTCGAAAACCTGCCCGACACCGCCGACATGGACATCATCGACGCGATGCTGGCCGAACACGACCGCATCCTGGAAGAGGCGGACGACTTCGAGCGCATGTGCCTCGCGCTCATGACGACCGATGCGTTCGACCTTGCCTCATATCTACGCAAAGTCAGGTTCATCCGCGCATATGCGGACGCTTCGCACCATAAGAAAGAAGAGGACGTCCTGTATTCCTACATGGTGACCAACCTCGGCCGCATCGCAGAGAACCTCATCCAGCACGGCATGCTGGTCGAACACGACGCAGGACGCATGGCCACCTCGAAGATCGAGCAGGCCGCCCAGGACTACGCCGCCGACCCCACCGACGAGCATAAGCTCGAGCTTCTTTCGTGGTCGATGGAGTACGTGCATCTGATCAGGCGTCATGTTCAGAAAGAAAACGACGTGGTGTATCCGTTCGCCCGCAGGAGCCTTTCGGTCGAGGTGCTCGCCGATCTGTCTTCCCAGGCGAACGCCTACGACCCTCAGGGATAGCCGGATGCGCGCATGAGCGTGCAGCGGCTGAAGTCCACTCGGGGATGCGCTCGGGATGCGCTCGGAACGCACATGCTCCATACGTAGAAAGCAGGTCCAGAAGGCCTGCTTTCTACGTATATGCCCCGCATCCCTGAACCGACTCCCGTTTCTTGGACACGAAAATGGGAGTCGGTTCACTCAGGCGGGGCGATTGCGTTTTCCGTCCCGCGGACGCGCTATGCCATACGGCGCTTCATCTCCGTGCCGACCAAGACGGCACCCGCGCTCAAGCTCGCAAGGACCACGAGAACGTACGGCAGCGTGCCATCGCCCGTGCGCGGCAGAGCCTTCGCCGCAGGCGCATCCGACGTCTTGAATGTCGCACCAGAGCCGCCGGCAGGCGTCGATGGGGCCGAGGGTTTCTGGGGCTTCGCCTGCTCCGTCGGGTTCGTCGGACTCGTCGGCTGCTCCGGATCGGCAGGCTTGGGATACACGTTGGTGAACACCGCACCGACGGCATCGCCCTGGGCGCCCAGATCGACAACCGTGGTCGTGCCGTCGACGGTCTTCGTCATGGACCGTTTCACCTGAAGCTTGCCTTGGCCGTCGTCTGTCACTTCGTATGTCAGCGCATATGAGGATCCGTCGTAGGTGCAGGCGGCGCCACCCTTCGTTTCGGTGATCGTGTACGTATAGGTTCCCGGCAGGGTGAATTCGATATCGCCGAATTCGGAGCTGCCCGCGCCTTCGACCATAATCGTCTTCCTATCGCCATCGCTGCCCGCAGGCATGGGGAACGACGCATCGGTGCGTTTCAGCACGAACGAGAAGGTGTCGGGGCTCGAGGGCTTCGGGCCTTCTATCTTCTTCTCCACCGCAGGATCATGCGTGGTCGGCCGAGGGGCATAGGTGTTGGTGATGGTTCCTTCCACCGTGGTGCCGCTGCCCTGGATAGACGCGGAATCCGTCGTGTAATGCGCGATGTCGCCCTCGGTCAGCGTGTAGGCGACGATATTGCCCGCATTCCCCTTGTACTTGGGAAGACCCCGGTACGACACCTCATACGTGCCGTCGCCCTTGTCCTTGACCTGCGGCGCGAAGGCGCTCAGGTCGATGCCCTTGTCGGACGTAAGCGTGAGCGCAGCCGCGAAGGCATCGGGGGTCGGGCGCAGTTTGCCCGCATCGTTGCCGTCGTTCCAAACCTTGGTCAGGAGCACATCGGTTCCTGCGAAGGTCGCCGCATTGGTGGCAAGCGTCAATGTGGAGTGATTGCCTTCGATATCGTAGTCAAGGACGGTATTGAACACGTCGCGCTTGTCATTGCAGGCGGAGCCTACCGTGTCGTTCACCGCGTAGGACACGGCGACATAGCCGCCCTCGTTGGCCTCAAGGGGCCTGGTGGATTCCAGAAGCAGCATATCGGCCTCGGACGGGTCGTCGACCTCGGTGTAATCGCCGGGCTGCGGAGCGTGGTTCACGTCATACGTTTTGCCGGCGTTCAGCTTGAGATACTTCACCGCATAGTTGGACGAGGCCGAAACCGACGCAAGCTTGAGCGGCAATTCGGTCGAGCCCTCGGGCGTGAACGAATCCCCCAGGTTTGCGGCCTTGGACAGCAGCGGCACGAACAGTGATGTGGAAGAGGCCTCGACGCCGGCGTTGTTCCTCACGGCAATGCGGACCGTAGCGGTATCGCCCTTCTGAAGAACGGCGGTGGTGGCCGGCTTGTTCGCCGGGTCGTACGCGAAATCGGTCACGTCGCCGGTCTGCCCGTCCTTCACGGAGAACGTCGAGACGGCGGCGATTTCGGACGCCTGGTCGACGGTGATGCCGCGGCCTTCGGACAGAGACACCATCGTCTCGCCGGAGTTCACCTTGTCGCCGAACAGCGCCGTGTACTTATCGGTGTTCCAGTTGCTGCGATCCCACTTCTCGCTCTTGATGACCGCACCGATGTCCTTGAAGTCCTTTGTGGTGAATCCCACGAAGTCGTTGATGTGGTACACGCCCTTCGCAGCGAGCTTGTTGGTGCTGACCGTCATGCTCAGCTTCATGCTCTTGATGGAAAAATCGGGCTGGTACTGGCCGCGCGTTCCATCGCCGATGTCGATGGGGTATTTCCAGACCTTGACTTCGGTGCCGTTCTTGTCGAACGACCCTACGAATTCGGGATCGCCAAGCGTGCCTTCCGTGACGTTCAGATCGCTATAGGAAAATCCCTCGGGCATGATGACGTAGAGGACAGGCTCCTGCAGAGGATTCCAATCCCAGTTGGCATCGTTGATGACGCCTTGGATCGTGAACGAGTCGCCGCCGTTGATCTGGGTCTTGCTGATGGAGCCCTGTCCGTTGAGCACCTCGGGCGCGCTCGACTTGCCGATGATGGCTTCCCCATCTCCCGGCGCGTCTCCGGTCGTGTAGAGCTTGACCGTGGTCTTCACGTCGGCATCGGTCCCCTGCTTCCAGGATCCGTACACGCCGTTGGAGATGTAGCTCCAGCCGTAGTACTCATCGGTCACATGCTTGTTGGAGGGATTCCAGGTGTCGAGGATGTCCTGCATGGGCTTGATGCCGTCGTAGCCGCCGGGAATGGATCCCAGATCGACTTTGATGGACGTGATGGATGTATTGATATCGAGCCCCAACGCCGTATTGGTGATGAGCGCCGAAACGTCGGACTTCTTCAGAATGTTCGGATCGGCGGTGCCGGTCGTGCCGTCGGATGCGGTCCATGAGATGGCGCCATAGGCCATACCCTCTTTATAGGGGATGGTGACGCCGCGGATGATGGCCGTGTTGCCTTCGTCGATGGTCATCTCGAGGGTCTTCGGCAAGGTAGGAGACGCAAGCTCATTCTTGATGAGATAGGCGCCCAGACGCGTATTGTACGTGTCGTACTTCTTAAGCGCCCAGTTGGGCGCATAGTCGACGAGCGCATGGGTCGTGATCTTCTCGGGAACCGCGCCGTCGATGACCGTGACTTTCATGGTCGCGCTCTGCGTGCCGGACGTCCTGTCGGCATTCGGCACGTCGTTCCAGATGGTCTTCTTGAAGTTCTTCAGCGTGACGTCGAAAGACGAGCCGTTGGGACGCGTGCTATCGGAAGCGACTTTCAGATGGGGCTTGAAGGTCAGGCCGCCTGAATACGAGCCGGGCTCGTCCCACTCGATGGTGGCGACTTTGTTGTCGCCGTCTTCCACGGTGCTCACAACCGTGCCGTTCGTCTTGTAGAGGGCCGTCTCCCCGAGGCCCACGAGCTCGACGTCTTTCGGATAGATGAGCTGAACCGTGGTCTTGCTGCCGGCCTCGGTGAGAGACGCGCCGCTGCCCGAGTTGGACGCCTCGATGGCGCCGGTCGTGCCGCCCTTGGAGATGACCTCGGTCGCTTGGTCAACCCAGAAGCCGTACTTCAGCTCGTCGGCGGGATTGATCGCATAGGAATGCGCATCGACACCAGACGTTTCGTCCGTGCTCAAACTCACCTTGATGGCATCGGAAATGACCTGGGACGCATCCTGGTTTTCGTACGCATCGTCGATGCGGAAGCGGATTTCGGACTTGGTGTCCACGCGAACGAGGCCGCTCTTGGTCATGTATTTGAGATCGCCGTTCCGACTCTTTTCAGAACCTGCCTCGGGATACCCGTACGGAGAGGTTCCCGTGCCCGTCGGCGTCTTCAGGAGCTTGCTGAAGCTCGTGTTCGAAATATCGCCCTCGGTGAACGTTGCGCCGGGAAGGCCCGTGGCATAGATGCCGTCGCCCAGGCGGACGTTGAGATACGTCGGGGAGAACTGCAGGCCGGACGGAACCTTGTAGCTCACATCGAGAGCGTAGGTGACACCGGCTTTAAGCGCGGGAACTTCGCCCGCCATCAGGTCGGCGACCTGCGTATGCGATTCGGCTTCCTCTATCGTGACGGAGTCGAACGCGAGACCGGCGGTATCGTCGGCGTAAGCGACGTGCATGCCGGCGCACATGACGGCGACGAGCACGGCGGGCGCGAAAACGAGCGCCGCCATGGCTTTCTTCAATGAGCCCATATGAATTCCCCTGCTGTTTCCCTGCTGCGTTTCGCGCGGGTGCCGGACGGCAAACGCGCGAGACCGATGACACGGTTTCATGAATATGAAGCCGCGTTGTTGCAATGCCACAATATAGACGATTGGTCACGAGATGTCAGCATATTTTCATGAACTGGACGTACATGGTATAAAAATGGTGCACGAGAGGCCGTGTTGCGCAAAGGTCGTCTCTGAATTCCTCCTGAAAGAAGCCATTACGGCCGTATGCATCGAAAAAGACAGCATATCGTCCTTTCAGTCTATGCGAATTCGGTCCCTCGTCACTTGCCCCAGAATTTCTGCAGCAGCTCTTGGCGCGTGGCCACGCCCGCCTTCTTGAATATGTTGTGGGTATGCGACTTCACGGTCCCCAGCACCAAGTTCAAATCGCTCGCGATGTTCTGATTGTCCTTGCCGTCTATGATGCCCCGCAGCACATCGCGCTCTCGCGCCGTAAGGCCGTACTTTTCGCTGAACAGCGACATCGATAGGGCTACATAGCGTTCTTGATTGTCCGCCCGAGGCGTAGGAGGTTCGACATGCCGGAGCTTCAGCGCATCCGCGGCATGGCGCACCGCTATTACGCCAAGGGTTATGACCAGGAGATTCTCTGAGAAATTACGCTCCGAGATATAGAGGGGCAACATGGAATCCAGCGTCGCTTGCGAGGGATGCCATATGAGTATGACGAAGGTGTTTTCAGCAATGATGCAGCAGGTGATCATCGCGACCATGGCGATGAATCTCTTCTGGCGCAGGACGAGCGCCTTCTCCACGCTGGATTTGCGATTGGAAAGAGAAACGAAAAGGAGAAAAAGGAGACACCAGGCCAAAAACGCCTCGCGTGCGCTGTAGAACAGCCATTGCTTGATCGGACCATCTGGTAGCGCCGCCGCAATGAGGAGGTCCCCCGTCAGAAACGCCACGCCCGGCCCGATCTTGAGCGTCACGCTTTTCTCGTCGAGATATTCGCATATGGAAAGCCAGCACGACTCCAGCATGCCGGCGGCCGGAAGGGCTTTATAGTAGGGAAATTGAATGCCATAGAGCTGTTCGAGGGTAATGGGCGCCCCATGACTGAGATTCTCCATCTGGAAAATAGAGGCCAGGTCGAAAAAATACAGGAAGAAGCCGCTGGCAGCGAACATGTAGGTGCGATTTCGGGTGAGCAGGTACGCACCGAATGAAGCTGCACTGGATACGGCACAGATGAACATCACTGCCATCGTATAGGTTGAAAACGTCGCTTCCACCTATGCCTCTTTTTCGCCGAGCGGACAATTATCCCCCGAGCTATGATTCCGACCTTCGCCCAACCCCAGACTACCATCCAGAAAAGTTCAACACGGTTTAATTGGGTTTAGACGCACGATGAGCCGGCAGCGGTCAGAGCATCGTGAACTGGACGTACATGTTCTCGCTATCCATAAACCCATTCGTCTGGCAGGCAAACCTATTCCTGGCTTTCCAAACCCGAGGACCTGAAAGCATAGTGGAGTTCATCAGAGGCGCCGCATGGGCGGCTCCGCACTTGCAGATCTTCGACGAAGGAGGAAGGCATGGCTTGCAAAGACTACATCGATACGAACGATTTCACGAAAGAAGAGCTTCTTGAGATGATCGAGCTCGCACGTGCGATGAAAGCCATGATCAAGGATGGAGGCGCGTATCCGCAGCTCCTGAAGAACAAGAGTTTGGGAATGATCTTCCAGCAGGTTTCCACCCGCACCCGCATTTCCTTTGAAACGGCCATGACCGATTTGGGCGGACATGCGCAGTTCTTCGGGCCGGGAACCATCCAACTGGGCGGCCATGAAACCATTGAGGACTCCGCCCGCGTCATGGGCAGCTTGCTCGACGTCATGATGGCTCGCGTCGATCGCCATAAGGACATCGTCAATCTGGCGAAGTATAGCAGCGTCCCCGTCATCAACGGGATGTCGGAATACAACCATCCCACCCAGGAGCTCGGCGACCTGCTTACGATGATCGAAAACCTGCCCGAGGGAAAGAAGCTCGAGGATTGCAAGGTCGCGTTCGTCGGGGATGCAACCCAAGTCTGCGTTTCGCTGATGTTCATCTGCTCCATCATGGGCATGGACTTCGTCCATTTCGGACCTAAGGGCCATCAGGTATCCGACGGCGGCCTGCAAGTCGATACCGATATCGATCTGGTCGCCATTGCTCAGAAGAACTGCGAAACCTCTGGCGGCACCGTGACCGTCTCCGACGACCTCGACTCCATCAAGGGCGCCGACTTCATCTATACCGACGTATGGTACGGGCTCTACGACGATGAAGAAGGCACCAGCAGCTACATGGACATCTTCTATCCTAAGTATCAGGTCACCATGGATATGATGAACTTCGCATCCCCGACCTCCAAATTCATGCATTGCCTTCCCGCAACCCGCGGCGAAGAAGTCGTGGACGAGGTCATGGACGATCCCGAACGCAGCCTGTGCTGGATCGAGGCCGAGAATCGCAAGCATTCCATCCGCGCCATCCTCGTCTATCTAGTCAAACAGGCCGAAGCTCAGAAAAAGGCCGCGAATCCGGCCATCGCCATCGATGCCGAAGCCCGCATCAACAAGGTCCTTTCCAAGATCTAGGGCCGCGTTGCCCAACGCTTCCTCAGCACGCCGTGCCAGCCTTTCCTTTCCGTCGCCATGAAGGATGCTTCCGTGAACGAAAGAACGATTAAGCCGATCAGATTCCGTCATGGCCTGCTCGCCCTGACGTTCTTGGCTGTCGCCATGGCGTTTTGCGTGGTCGGTTTGGGAACCGAGCCGCAAATGCCCCTGGTCATCGGATGCCTCCTTGCCGGCGGACTCGCCATGTATCTCGGATTCAAGTGGGACGATGTGTTGGAGTCCATGATGAAGGGCATCATGGACTCCATGGAAGCCGTGCTCATCCTGATGTGCATCGGCATGCTCGTCGCGTCATGGATTCAGTCCGGCACCGTTCCCACGCTTATCTACTACGGCCTTGCCGTCATCAGCCCCCAGCTCTTCCTGCCCGTGGCGTTTCTTGGCACGTTGCTCGTCGGCATCGTCCTGGGTTCCTGGGGCGCCGCAGGAACCATCGGCATAGCATTCATAGGCATCGCCGCAGCATTGGATATCCCGCTGGGCATGGCAGCAGGAGCCATCATCGCGGGCGCATACGTGAGCGAAATCGCTTCCCCCCTTACGGACGGACCGGTTCTCTGCGCCGCAGTGGCGGGAGTCGGCGTCTTCGACATGTGCAAGAGGTTCCTGCCTATCGTCGTCGGCGTATGCATGCTGAGCATTGCGTTGTACTTCGGCATCGGCCATCTGGCAGATGCGACCGAAGCATCGGCGGCGGCAAGCACCGCCGGTCTGATGGGCGCGCTGTCCTCTGCCTACTCGATCGGACCTCTCACGTTGGTTCCGCTGATCGTGATGATCATATGCATCGCAGTTCAGGTGCCCGCCATCCCGGCATTTCTGCTGGGTGCCGCCCTCGGCCTGATCGAAGCGGTGTTCTTGCAGGGCGCTGACTTCGGCGTCGCGCTCGAATCCTGCAGCGCCGGCGTAACGAGCGCTACCGGCTCCGCCGTCATCGACGAACTGTTCAGCACAGGCGGCATTGCGGAGATGCTCCCGACGATCACTATCGTCATCTTGGTCATGGCATTCGTAGGTCTCATGCAGCATACAGGCCTGATGGATTCCCTCATCGAACCCATTGCATCGAAGCTGCGAGGCTATGCGTCGCTCCTCGCGGGCACGGTCGCAAGCGGCGCTCTGTTCAATATCGTCATGCCCGATCAATATCCCGCAATCGCCATGTCATGCAAGATGTACGGCAATGCGTTCGAGAAGCACGGCACGCCCGGCGAAGTATGGAGCAACATCTGCAATTCCGCGTCGGGCATCACATCGGTGCTTGTGCCTTGGAATACGTGCTCGATCTACATGGTCACCATCCTGGGCGTGCCCTGTCTGAAATACCTGCCGTTCGCATTCTTCTGCTACCTGTACCCCATCGCGGTCATCGTACTGGGAATCCTGTTCAGCAGACAGCTCGGCTGGAAATGCATGCCTCGAGAAACGGAGAGCGTGCAGCGAAGCGACGCGGTCAATGTCGCTGAAACAACGCAGGCATGACTATGGGGAACCGATGCGCAGGGATGCAATGCCTCGGATCCTTGCAATCGGTCCAAGCCGCCCCCCCCCTCACGAAAGGAGCGTTCGAAATGACCGATTCGAAAATCCTGACCAAAGTCGTGATCGCTCTCGGTGGTAACGCTTTGCAATCCAAAGGAAGCGACGGAACCGCTGAAGCCCAGCTTGAAGTCGTGAAAGATACCTGCAGGCTTCTTTCCGAACTATCTGCCGAGGGTTATGAAATGGCCATAGTGCATGGAAACGGCCCCCAGGTAGGACGCATCCTGCTTTCAAGCGAAACGGCTAAGGACGTGGTTCCGCCCATGCCTCTCGACGTATGCGGCGCCATGAGCCAAGGCTATATCGGCTATCACGTGCAGCAGTCGCTCAAGCACGAGCTTGCTAAACGGGGGCTCGACTACCCCGTGGTCACGATAGCCACGCAAACCATCGTAGATGGGGAAGACCCTTCCTTTAAAGATCCTACGAAGCCAATCGGCCCCTTCTACGACGAAAAGGAGGCTCGCAGCCTCGAAGAGGAACGCGGCTACGAAATGCGCGAGGACAAGGCGCGCGGCGGGTGGCGTCGCGTTGTGGCAAGCCCGAAGCCGCAGAAAATCGTTGAAATCGATGCCATCAGGCAGCTTTGGAATTCTTCGATCGTGATCTGCGCGGGAGGCGGCGGCATCCCCGTGATCGAACATGCCGACGGCGCGCTGGAAGGCACCGCGGCCGTCATCGACAAGGACTTCGGCGCCGAGCTCCTAGCTGAAAACGTGAACGCCGACGTGCTGCTCATCCTCACCGAAGTAGAGAAGGTCGCCCTTGATTTCGGCACGTCCGAGCAGCGCGATCTCGATTGCCTGACGTTGGCCGAGGCAGAAAGATACTGCAAGGAAGGCCAGTTCGGCAAGGGAAGCATGCAGCCCAAGGTAGAAGCGTGTATGAAATTCGTACGCGCCTATCCCGACAAACGCGCCATCATCACGAGCCTTTCGAAAGCCGAGGAGGCGCTCGCCGGAAAAACGGGAACCCTGTTCACGTACTAGATCCTCTGCACTCCGGACCTCTAGAAAAGAGGCGATTCGCATGGGCGAACCATCAACCAAACAAAGAATCTATCCTTGGCTCGTCGTGCTGGGTTGCGGCATGTGGGTATCCGGTTCGATCGGGTTCCTCACGATCGTATCCGGTAACTTCTACGTACCTGTAAGCCAGGACTTGGGAGTGACCGAATCCGATTTGGGATTCTACATGACCTTGGTGAGCATCGGTCAAGCCATCAGCTTCCCTATAGCGGGACGCACGATACCCAGAATGAACATACCCGTGCATATGACGATAATCTGCGCAATCGAAGCCGTTGCCGCCATTGCCATGTCGACCTACGGCAGTGTGCATATGTGGTATGTATCCGGCCTGGTCATCGGCTTTTGCATGGGATTCAATACATCCATCGGCGTTGCTATCGTGCTGACGAACTGGTTCGCTAAGAAGACAGGGTTCGCCATCGGCATGGCATGGGCTATCGGCTCGCTTGCCAACGCCATCATGAGCCCTCTCATCGCACAGGTCATCATCAATGCCGGATGGCGCGTCGGATACGTGGTCCTCGGCGCGGCCAGCCTCGTGCTGATGTGCAGCGCATCCCTGTTCATCATTCGCTTGAAGCCTGAAATCCTAGGTCTGCTCCCTTACGGTTACGAGAAAGAGCAAGAAGGGGCACATGTGGAAGATCCCACTGACGGCGTGGCTTTCCGCGATGCGATCAAATCGCCTGCCTTCATCCTGCTGCTCGTGGCCATGACGTTGATCACTACGACCACTATCACGAACCAGCTGTTCACCAGCTACAGCGAATCGGTAGGCTACGGCGCTGCATTCGGCAGCCTCATGGTGACCGTAGCCATGCTCTCCGATATCGCATGGAACCCGCTCATTGGCTTTACCTGCGATAAATTCGGGGCGGACAAGGGCGTTATCCTCTGGTGCGCCGTCACCATACTGTCCTTCGTCTGCCTAGGCATCGGTGCATCGATGCCGGCCTTCGCCTTCGTCGGAGCAAGCTTGAACGACACAATGTATGCATGCTACGGCACAGGTATAGCCATGCTGACCGCATTCCTGTTCGGAAGCAAAGACTATGCAAAGATCTACTCGCTGGTGCCGGCTATCGGATACGCGCTCGGGTGCATGGGCGTGCCGATATTGACCAGCATTTATCAAGCGACTGGCGGCTACAACAGCGTATGGCTGTTCTGCGCGGCCTGCGACGCGGTCATCGCGCTCTGCGTCATACTCGCCGCACGCAATTCGAAGAAGCTTCCGCGATCGGAGTAGATGGGACGCGGAGCAGAAGGGATGCGCTTGATCCAAGCGCAGGCGGCGCTCACGCGCCGTTCGTATGCGACTCCAAGGACGGTTTCGGTATCGAACCGAGACCGTCCTTGTTCGCTCATATCCGTTCTTGTCCGCATATGTGGAGACGTCCATGCGTGCGTAAGAGCCGGGCAATCTGATAAGCGGACGTGACGCCGATTTAACGGAAGCCAGCCAGGCTGCGCAGTCGTTGCTCTCTGAATACCGCAGCTACATGAATGCACACGGAGAGACACTCGTCCTGTCGCGGCGAAAACGTTTGAGAAGCGTGGCGACTACTACGCGATGAGCGGCTCTACAAGCATCCGCGAAGGCGGCTATTTCGCCATCGGCGGAAAGAAACTGCATTCAGCCTTTTGCCGCCGAGCGTGCAATGCTGCATGATTTATGCTCGATGCGAAGCCGCCACGCACGCGAAGAAACCATCGCCGCCGGTATGACTGGCAACGAACGAGATTGCCGGATGCTCTCTTTCGCGGTTTCGTATAAACAAATCCATGAATTACTTCGTTTACTTATAATAAATACGATTTAATATAAATTAAAAAGCACCCATGGCAATTGGAGGCTCAGTTGGAATACAGGGAGCTCTCGAAACTTTACCATGCACATGCATCCACGAGCAGAGATTCCGATCTTTTGGCCGAACTGCATGTGAGGCTGCATTCCGAATCAACATTCCGAACGGGCTATATCGCAGGAAATGATGAATTGTTCCTTGCTATGCCGCGAGAAATTACCCTGCTCAGCGAAAAGATACTGCGCACAGAGCGGAAGGTCTCCTTGCGCATGCAAAACATGCCAGGAATCGCGGGAGGCGCTATTCTGCGCGGGCTCGTCCTTGACGAGATCGTATCGTCAAACGAAATCGAAGGGGTGCGCAGCACGAAACGTGAAATAAAAGACGCGTTGAATGCGATGGATTCGGAGGATTCGGCGCAGAGACGATTCAAAGAGCTCACAATGCTCTACATGAGCATCCTCGACCAGACGGCGAAGCTGCCGGAAGAGCCTGCAGACATTCGCGCAATATACGACCAGGTCATGAATGGAGAACTGTCTCGCAACGACACTCCGGATGGAACGCTGTTCCGCGCTCATGGCGTTGACATCTACAACAGGGTAAAAGTCGTGCACAAGGGCCTTGAACCTGAGAAGAAGATATACGAGGCTATGGCGGCCATGCTTGCAATCGCGCAGTCGGAAGAGATTCCTGCACTTTACGGTGCTATCGTCTCGCACTATCTGTTCGAGTACGCGCATCCGTTCTATGATGGAAACGGGCGGACGGGAAGGTATCTCCTTGCGCTCTACCTGAGCATACCTTTATCCATGGCAACATCCCTGTCATTGTCCAGAACGATAGCCGAACATAAAGACGTCTACTACAACGCATTCTCCATCGCTCAAGACCCTTTGAACCACGGCGAACTGACCCATTTCACGTATCAGCTGCTCGGGCTTATAAGCGATGCTCAGATCGACATACTAAACAGACTCGAAACCGCCCAACGGTCCTATGGCCGATTGACGGAAGCGCTGGACCGCATCAACAGCGACTTGAAGCTCAATGCGAAGAAATCATCAGCGGTCTTCATGCTCATGCAATATGAAACATTCGGATTCCTAGGCGATGCGCCTCTTGCCGAAATAGCCCGACATCTCGATATAGGGCAGCAGATGACTAGGAAATATTTGTCTGATTTGGAAAGAATCGGCGTTGTCTGCAGGGCACGCAGACGAAACCCCGTAACGTTCATGCTGACCGAAAGCTTCAAGCAGGAATACGGCATCAAAGTTCCTGAGTGGCGTATTCCCGCTGGCCAACACCTTGCATGAGAGATATGGGAAGACGCGCCGTCGATATAGGTCGTCGGCGCGTCTTCTTGATGCGATATGTTGAGTTCCGACCCATGTCCCTGCAGAATCCTATGAAACCGTAAGGACTGATGGACTCTTTCTTCAGACGCAAGGTGTCCTGTTACGACATCCTACGACGTGCAATGAGAACTACGGAGCCGGCAGCAAGCGCGGTGAGCAGAGCAGCTAGAGGAGCCGCCACACCGTCGCCTGTCTTCGGCAGAGAGCCAGACGATCCCGTCTTGCCCTTGGTCGTATCGGTTGTTCCGCCGCCGGGGGCGGGGGCCTCAGGCCTCCCGTCCTTGGTGTTGGTGACGGTGAAGCCCTTGGAGGCGTCGCCGGTCACCTTGGAGGAGTAGCCCTCCACGGCGTCCTCGGCCACGGCGTAGGCGATCCGCTTGCCGCCCTCGAAGGCGGGAAGCCCGTCGAAGGTGCCCTTCCAGCCGTTGCCGGCGTTGAGCTTCAATGCCTTGCCCGTGTCCTTGCCGTCGGCGAGCAGGCGCACGGTGACCTCGCCGCCCTCGCCGCCGACCCACTTCTTGACGACGGGGACATCGACGGTCGCAGGCGTATGCGTGTTCGTGACCGTGTAGCCCGCCGTCGCGTCGCCGGCCACGGCGACGTCGTAACCGCTCGGCACGCCGGCCTCCTTGACGGTGTAGGCGACGTCCTTGCCGGCCTCCTTCATGAACAGGCCGGTCCAGGTGTGGGTCCAGCCGTTGGCTTCGGAGAGCTCCACCGGATCGCCCAGGGGCTTGCCGTCCGCGTAGAGCTGGGCCTTCACGCTCGCGGGACGTATCCCGTCCCGGTCGTTGGCGTCGGCCCACGCCTTGGTCACGGTGACCGAGGTCTTGCCGGGCGTGTAGGAGTTGACGATATCCGTGCCGTCCACAGAGGTGGCGTAGTTCGGGACCGCCTCCTCGACGACCGTGTAGGCGTACTCGTGGCCGTCGGCGGGATCGTGCTTGGGAAGGCCCGTGAAGGCATAGGCCCACATGCCCGAGGCGTCGGGCGTCACCGCCTTGGAGTCGGCCTTCGCGCCGTCCCTCATCAGGTTCACCGTGATCGAGGCGGGACGGACCCCGTCGCGGTCGCTATCGTCTTCCCAGGACTTGGTCCCGGAGATATCCACGGTCTCCTTGTTCGTGTTGGTGATGGTGAAGCCGCTCGCGGCGTCTCCGGCCCCGGAGGTCTCGTACTTGGAGCTATCGACCCCCGTGACCTCGGCCTCGGTCACGCTGTAGGCGATCTCGGAGCCATTAGCGTTGTACTTGGGAAGGCCGTCGAAGGAGCCCTTCCAGCTATTGCCGGCATTGAGTTTGAGTTCCTTGCCCGCAACGAGGCTGCCGTCGGCGAGCAACCTGACGGTGACCTCGGAGCCCTTGGGCCCGACCCACTTCTTCTCGACCGGGACCTTCACGGTCTCCTTGTTGGTGTTCGTGATGACGTACCCGTCGGAGGCGCTGCCCGTAACGCCCGTATCGTACTTGGAGCCATCGACCCCCGACACCTCGGCCTCGGTCACCGTGTAGACGATCTCGCGGCCGTGGTCGTACTTGGGCAGGCCCGAGAACGCGCCCGACCAGTTGTTATAGGCGTCGAGCTTGAGCTCCTTGCCGGTATCGGCGCCGTCGGCGAGCAGGCGCACGGTCACCTCGGAGCCCGCGGGCCCGACCCACTTCTTGACCACCGGGATGTCGATGGTCTCGGGGTCGTGAGTGTTCGTGACGGTATACCCCGCCGTCGCGTCGCCGGTCACGGCTGAGATATACCCGAGCGGAACTGGATCTTCCTCTACCGTATAGGCGATATCGTTGCCCGATGCATCCTTCTGGTCAAGACCCGTGAAGGAACCCTTCCACGAACCGGCCGAATCGAGCGTCACTATCTTGCTCGTGGGCGCACCGTCAGCGAACAGCCTGATCTTGACCGAGGAGGGGCGGATCCCGTCTTGATCGCCGTTGTCGTTCCATGCCTTCTCAACCGCAACGTCGACTGTGGACGGAGCGACCTTGTCGACGAATGTCTTCGTCACGCTTTTGGTCGTGAGAGGAAAGTCGGTGTCGATAACCGCTTGGTCGTCAGCCGCAAGATACCCCGATGGCGGAGTGGTCTCTTTAATGACGTAGCTATCGCGCAGAAGGCCTGACAGGCTCGCCTCACCGGAAGCGTTCGTGGTCACCTGGCCGACAACCATGCCGGTGCGGGTGCGGACGATATCGAACACCGCACCGGCAAGAGGAGCGCCCATCTCGTCGGTCTTCTTGATATTGATCGTGTAGTTATATCCTTCTCCGATGCCGCCAGCAGTCGGCAGAAGATAGTAGGCCTTGCTTTCCTTGCTTACGCCGTTGTCGGTAAGAGTCCCTTTGTTCTCGAACTTCTCGCCAGGAAGAGGCGTGTAGGAGATCTTGGTCTGGAATCGCACCAGCAACCCCTTGGAAGCGGGGATATGACCCAATCCGAGCTTGAATGTCGTGCCGGTAGAAATGAACTGGGGGAGGTACTGGCTGGTGACGTTGGTCTGACCGACAAGTTTATAGCTCGTGCCCTGAAGCTGCCAGGTTCCTTCGAACACTTCGAGCGTGCCGGGAATGATAGACACGCCGGGAGTCAGGAGCGTGTCGTCGAGCACGGCATCCGTATATTCCTTGCCGTCCTGATTGATTTTGATCTGCCAGACGCCCTTGGTGGTATCGAAGGCATTCGCCCAGCCAGACTTGATGATGGGCAAGGCCGTTTCAACATGTACCGTGTAGTTGACGGAACCCGCCGGCACCGTCTCGCCGCTTACCACAGGATTCACCGGAAGAACGCCGGAGTGGGTGTGAACGTCGTTGTCGATCTGAGCATTCACCGAGAAGTCGCCCGAGATGTCGGACTTGCCTTCCGCATAGCTCGTATAGGTGAGGATGTACTTCGTGTTGGTAGGGTCGGTCTTGCCTCGGGCAATGATGTTGTCGCCGTCTTTGATCACGAAGTCGGTCGGAGCAGCGCTCCTGAACCCGGCCGGCAGCTCTATGGTAGTGGTATCGCCCTCGTGCACCGTGTGGTTGGGAAGAACGTAGTGGAAGTGGATCTTGAACGCCTGCCAAGGACCGACGTTCACCGGCGTGGTGCCGGTGGAGGTAGTCACGTGGGCGTTCGTGACGACATTCGGAAGCTCGACGCCAGGAGACCTCAGGGACGCGACTTGGGCGATATCCGAGATCACGGAATCGGCAGCGTCCGCCTGACCGGCGGCTTCGCCAGCCGCCTCGTCTTCGTCTGCAAGCTGCCCATCTTCGTCGACAGGCGCTTCAAGACCGGCATGTTCCTGATCGTCCGCATCGTTTTCCTCGGGAGAGTTCAGGCCCTCCGCCGCCTTTGCAGACGTCATGTCGTCGCTATCCTGCGCGAAGGCCTGCAGAGCCCCCGTCGGCATGCAGATGCTGAACGCCAGCATCGCAGCCATGAGATAGCATAGGTTCCTCTTCATGCGTTTTCCTCCTACCCTTGCAATTCCTAAAGACCACCGAAGATGCATACGCGCGGCAGTCAATCCGCCGTTGCCCTTCTTTACGCGTCAAGTCATGCGATTTTGACCGTACAGTCTACAGGATAATACACTAAAAGCGCTGGAAAATGCCCGTAAATGCGGGTTTTGTCGGATGAGGGAACGATTCGGGGCGATATGCAGCTCGAACCCTTCCCTACGCAACGAGCGGTAGGCATCGTCGGCTAGAATGGGCATCGCCTTGAAAACGACTGCACCATGAGCGATCCTCAAGCGCATCTCGATCCGAATCCAGAGGGAGACCATGACAGACCAGGGAAGCAACATACCCGTCCATACGGTGAAAACCGCCTTTGGATCTTCGCTGGGATACGGAATCGTATGCGGTCTGATGTTCCCCCTGATGGTTTCCAGCACGTTCCTGCAGGAGATGAGCCTGGCCCACGGCGCGGGCCATTCATTCGGCGCCCTGTTCTTCGCCATGTATATCCTGACCATGATCCTGACGGCGCTCGACTGCCTCTTCCGTCGGAAGCAGATGCGCCAAGCGCGCATGCGGTCTGCCTTCGCGTGCGTATTCATCGGGAACGTCTTGCTGCTGCTTCATAATCTGGGATTCATCGATAACGGCTGGATCTACGCCATCGCATCGGCAAGCTGCATCGGATACGGCCTTGCCACGGCCGAGCTCGGCTGGCTCGCCCGCATAGCCATGCAGCAGGAAGATGCCGAAGGAAGCTTCTCCATCCTTAGCATCGTGCCGGCGGCCTTCCTGATAGGCGGTTTGATGACGGCCTTCATCTTCTGGGCGGAATGGCCCTTCGAGCTGATCTTCGCCCTCGTCTCGACCGTCATAGCGGCTGAGCCCCTTATGAAGGCCCAACCTCTAGAAAAGGAGGGGCGACGCATCGGGATATCGAGCGCGGGGGCGACCGACTTCATGAAGGCCGTCTCGTACCTAGGAGTGTTCTCCTTCACGTTCGGAGCGGTCAGCCAAGTGGCGAACGTCACGGACGGCACGTCGCCTTCAATCGAATTCCAAGCCGTTGCCGGCATTGTCATCGCCGCGCTTGCCATGGCCGTCGTCGGGCATATCCGCCGCCGCACCCCTTCCCTATCGAACCTGTACGGAATGCTGTTCCCAATCGTCGCGCTTTCGCTGATCGCCTTGCCGTTCACGGCATCGGCCGCGCGCTCCGTCGCGGTGACCCTCGTGTTCATCGCCTTCTATCTGTCCGGAATGAATGCGCGCGTCATCATCGTGCGCCTGAGCCAGCGCGACAACGTATCGCTGTGGGTGTACCTCAGCGTGGCCTTGGGCATAAGCGGCCTGCTCATCCTTGCGGGAGTGGCGTTCGGGGCCTTCGCGATCGACCGCGAGGATCCTGCCGTCGGCCTTGCCCTTATCTCGCTTATATCGCTTTTCATTCTTGCGTTGAACCCTATCCTGTCATCCTTCCTGGAGAGAAGCGGAAAGGGCGATACCCCCTTCGGTCATGCGAGCGCTTCCCATGATTCCGAGGCACACGCCTCGCCGATGGGTCAGGCCATCGCGGGCGCGCAAGAGCCCGAGGATGCTTCCCTCATCGCCGCGTTCGCACGCGAGCATTCGCTGACGACACGGGAGAGCGAGGTGCTCATGCTCTTGCGGCAAGGACGAACGCGCACCTACATTGCCGCGGAGCTTGGTCTCTCGCCCAATACCGTCAAGGGGTACATCCATTCCCTCTATCAAAAATCCGAAGCGCACGACAAGCAGGACCTGCTCGATCGCATCGAGCGGTATTCCGAAGAAAAACGCAGGTCGTAGCATACCCCTCCAAAAAGGAGGATGGCCGTTCCTTTCAGCCCCGACCGCGGCGCGCGCCGTAAACAACCCATTTTGGTGCTAGCGGGCGAATCCCTTTCCAAACACACTGGCCATGACCCCGGGTTAAGGGAATC
Source organism: Slackia sp. CM382 (assembly GCF_000293015.1). Taxonomy (NCBI): domain Bacteria; kingdom Bacillati; phylum Actinomycetota; class Coriobacteriia; order Eggerthellales; family Eggerthellaceae; genus Slackia; species Slackia sp. CM382. Next base: position 112,177 of record NZ_ALNO01000007.1, on the reverse strand, counting down.
CGGAAACCGTCAGCAGAGGAAAGGGAGGATGCTTCATGAAACGCAGCATGGGAAAGAGGGTGCAAGGTCGCGCACCCGAAGGGACTCAAACGATCAAGGCAGCCGAATCCGTGCGGCAAGAACACGTCGCACGTTCGGCCGACCTCGAAGAATCACGCGAGAAGATGACTCAGCAACGCGATCTTTCGCGGCGCACATTCCTACTCGGCTTGGGCGCGACGGCGGCGGTCGCAAGCTACGGGCTCGCAGGCTGTGCGCCGAAATCGGAAAGCGCCGCGCCAAGCGACGGCATGCAGGGCGATGACTCCTCGCCGACAGCGAAGGGCGACGCCCCCGACACCGTTCAAGCGGTTGCCGAAACGCCTGCGAAGAACACCGAGACGAAATCCGCCGACCTCGTCGTCATCGGCAGCGGCATAGCAGGCATGAGCGCAGCCGTGGAAGCATCGCGCGCGGGCGCGACGGTTGTCGTGCTGGAAAAGACTGCCATCACCGGCGGCGACTCGTCTATCTGCAGCGGCAACTTCTACTGCTGCGAGTCCAAGACGCAGGACGAGCTCGGCTACACCGATTACGGCACGCCCGAGGATATCGCCCAGTTCTTCTTCGCGCAATCCGACGAAGATGCCAATATGGATATCTGCCGACTAGTAGCCGAAAACGGCGGCGCCGCCCTGGACTGGCTCGTCGATATGGGCTGCGAATTCGATAAAAAGCCCGGCGACAACGTATCGGACCGGTCCATGCTGTCGAAGACCGGCGGCAAAGGCATCGTCGATGTGCTCGTGTCCGAAGCGGAGAAGAACGGCGCCGAGCTCATGATGGAGACCCGGGCCATCGGGCTGAAGACGGACGCTGGACGCGTGACCGGCGTCATCGCACGTCAAGGCACCACTGAATACGACATCTCGGCGCGATCCGTGGTGATCGCCTCCGGCGGGTTCGATGGACAGGACTGGTCGAAGGAGCTCTACGCTCCCGGAGCCGTCGGCTGGCACACCTTCTCCAGCCCCGGCAACACCGGAGATGGAATAGAGCTCGCGAAGGAAGCCGACGCCCTCATCCTGTTGAAGGGCGGTCTCTCGCAGATCCATCTCGTCGGGAAGAAGCCGCTCGCCCTGAATGACGAAGTCTCGAAGCTGCGCATGATCAATACGGGCATCTTCGTGACAGACCTGGCATATCGATGCGCCAACGAGTCGATGACCAGCCAGTTCGACTACTTCATCCCCTTCGTCGAAAGCGGACGAAAGCAGTTCGCCATCATCTGCGACTCGAATCAGCCCGAAACGCGGCTCGAGCTTCTCAAGCAGGGCATCGAGAAGGGCGTCGTCGACACAGCCGACACGATCGAGGAGCTAGCGGTTGCGGCCGGCTTGCCGAGCTATCCCCTCGCCAAGACCGTAGAGGCCTACAATGCGCTCTGCGATGCCGGGGAAGATACCGCATTCCATAAGAAGCCGGAGGATCTGCAGCGCGTCGAGCAGGCGCCGTTCTTCGCCGTGCAGATCACGCCAAACACGAACGACTCCTTCGGCCAGCTTGCCATCAGCACGAAAGCCGAGGTTCTGAACGGGCAGCGCCAGCCTATCGCCGGCCTCTACGCCGCGGGGACGATCGCGAATGCCGAGCTGTTTTACCTGCGCTATGCGGTAAGCGGGGCGTCGCTTTGCATGGGCACCGTCACGGGACGCATCGCCGCGCAATCGGCGCTTGCGGAGGACTGATGCGTGATCCGGCCTGATTCCGACTAACCGAATAGAAAGCTCGCCTCGCCGGCATTCCAGGGTATTGCATAGCCTGGAATGCCGGTTTTGCGCTGCTGAAGGTTCAAGGGGGCAGGCGGGTCATGCTTGACAGCGACCTCACGGAGTCGCACGGCATTGGAACGAAGAGACCCAACCAGGCCGTAAGCAAAACCTGAAGAGCGAGGCGACGATGCAATAGTCTCGCAAAGCGACCAAGCTGCAATCCCGACCGCAAGCGAGTCGGTCTCCTGAGGAAAATGGTTTCGGCGGCCAAACAAAAACCCCGACCAGTTTTCGCAGGTCAGGGCTTTTGTTTGACCACCACGCTGTCCGCAACGACGACGCAGAGCCCGTCGCACCTGCGAGCTATAGGGAGGTTCTCCGGCCCGGCGGGCGCGTCCTGCCCCGGCACGGGGTACCAGCGCATGGAGAGGAGTAGCATGCCGCCCTCGCGCTCGGGAACGTCGAGGTTCAGGTAGTCGGCGGCGAGCGCGCGCCCGTCCTTGGTAAGGTAGCGAAAGACGCCCCTGCAGAACGTGTGGTTGGATATGGGCTTGAGCATCGCCTTGAGCTGATCCACCGAGAACGTGAGCGCGCCAGCACTTGTGCTCGGCGCTGCGCCTGGGCTCGGGAAGTCGTAGAGCGAGTCGAGGTCTACGTCGAAGGAGTCCGCCACTTTGTCCACGGCGGCGCGCTTGGCGTCGGGGTCAACGTCGGCGTAGATGTCCAAGGTGACCACCATTTTGACCACCAAAGTGACCACCAGACCGAAGATGGAGACATGGAAGTTAGAGATTTTGAAGAAGCGGGAGATTAGAAAAACAGCAGGTCAGACGCATATCGGCTATGCTGTGGATTGGCAAGATTTGAGGTGAAACGGCCTCTGACTCGCTCATAACCCGCGTCGCGTCGAAACGGCCTCGAAGATGTGAAAAACCACTCGATTCCCCCACGGAAAACCCGTCCAGCAGAAGATGGCGACAGGCGGAGAAGCGCATAGGCGTCGCGGATGCCCATGGTCGCGATGCTCATGAGGGCCATGCCGGAGACCAGCGCGAGCGCAACCAGGCGCGCCACCATCACGCTCGCCGCGTTGCCGGGGTACGAGTACTTCAGCTCGGCCACGCCGTGCAGCTTGCTCGCATGCACGGTGGGAACGCCGACGAACGGTACGAACCATTCTGACGTCCTCTTTGTGCTCATCTCGGACATCGGCGTGGCCTGATCCCTGAAGTAGTCGGCCAGATCCCGGTCGTCGGTGTCGCCAATCCACTGTGAGAGCGGACGGGAAGGGGCAGTGTCGGAGCCTCCAGAACATCCGCGACAGCGGTAGCCCGCCGGGGCAGCCAGCAACCCGTGGGCCGGAGTTGACAAGCGCCACAAGTATGTGCATAGTTATGACTATGTATAGTAGAAAGGAGTTATGACCATGCCCAGCAGAAACGTGTATGTCGCGGAAGACGACCTGAGCCTGTTCACCGAAGCCAGCGAGATCGCCGGCGGACTGTCGGCGGCCGTCGCGGAGGCGCTCCGCGACTACGTGAAGAAGCATCGGCAGGCGGGCGAGGGCTACGAGGAGGTCGAGCTCGCGCTGCGCACCGACGGCGTGGACCACCGGGTCGCCTTCATGGGGCGGCGCCTAATCCACGTCAGGCGACCGGCCTCCGAGGGGACCCGCATCGACACCGTCTACCAGACCGCCAAGGGCCAGCTGGCCGTCGCCACCAAGACCCAGCGGAAGCTGCCCGACTGGGCCGCAGGCCAGGAGGATCTCTGGTCCCACCCTGAGACGTGGGACCGCGACTTCTGGGTCGCGGGTGACAAGACGATGGTCGTGTACCCCGACGTCGAACACCTGCGCCAAGCCGACGGCGCCCTGGCCGAACGCGTCGAGTCGGCTCTCGCCATTCCTCCCCTCGAAGTCCTGGACGTCTGATCCGTCAAGGCCGCGACGCCGAGGTGCAGCACGCGGCCGATGCTGTGGACGTCGTCGTAGGGGCCGATGCGCATGCACTGGACGCATAGCCCCTCGTCAATAGACAGGAACTCCACCCTGGAAAAGTCCATCCCCTTCTTCCGCGCCGCTTCTGAGACGGCCCAGTCGAAATCTTCCACCGACACGAAGCCGGACAGGCGAATCGCGGAGATGAACCTGAAGTCCTCCTTGCGCGCGTAATCCACGCCCACCACGCCGTCCTGCCACCAGAAGCCCTCGAGTGGCGGTATGACGAAATCGAAGTAGCCGTCAATTCGGCGATCGCCCTTCCGCCGTCGAGGATCAGGAACCGGTCGTGGAAGGCGATCGTGCGCTCTACCTCCAGCCGCGGGTACTGCGCGTTGAAGGCGTCCACATCCTGCTCGGTGAGTCGCGTGCTCGGGTGCGTCCAGATGGTGGCCGCGACGCCTATGCGCTTCTTCGCCAGGATGTTGAGCGTGCCCGTGTCGACGTAGCCGTCGATGAGGACGATCTCGCGCTCGGCGCGCTTGACCAACGAGACCAGCAGCTCGAAGGCGGCCCAGGTCTGCCCGTCGAAGAAGACCTTCTGCTTCGGGGCTTCGTGGGCCTCTATGCGCTTTTCGAGTGCGTGCGCACCGTGTTGTCGGTCATGAATAAGCGCTCGGCGATGGTTTTCTTGCTACGGCCGCGAGCTATCAGCACAGCGATTTACGCTTCCCTCTCGGTCAAGCCGTAGTCTGTCCGAAAGATGCGGGCGAGCGCTTCGCCAACGAGACGGCCCTGGTGTAAGTGGGTCTTCGAGCGTCAGTCTCCCAAAAACGCCAAGAGCCTCTCGCAGTTGTTCCGCAGCGGCTTCTCCAGACGCTCTCGGAGCTCTGCCATGCCGGGCACGCTTGTCTCCTCGTTGAACACCGACTCTTCCGTGTCGAGGACGCGTTGCGCCACCTCGCCGGCGAGCCCGCAGCACCCTTCTGCCGGAAGCGAGACGCTTTCCGCGAACTTCACCAGGTGGCTCCTGTGCAGGCGGCCAATGCGGTTCTCCCCTCCGATGCTCATGGCGCTGCGCCACGGGTTCCCGAGCCGGGGAATATAGGGGAGCGCAGAGGCGACGTCGTACATGGGGGCGAGCACGGTCTCATCGTTCGCAAGGTGCAGGACCGAGTAATTCTTGGCGTGGACATCGGTAGCCCCGACCACGTAGTTGAACAGTAGCATCTCCACGAAGAGCGCGACGTTGGACTCCGCGTTGCCTGCGCGCCTGAGCAGCGTGACGCAGTCGCGGGCGATGGGGCCGCCGTCCGAGCTGTACTTCCTGTCGGGCGGGACGGAGAGCGCCTGGCAGAAATCCTCCTGATGGATCCGGTCGACCTCGCCGTCCCCTCCCTGCGCCCTGTCGAAGCGCTCGACGACGATCGCCCCCTTCCCTGCGAACTCCCGGTACTCGACTTGCGCGGCCGGGATGCCGCACGCGCGGGCGAGCCTCAGGCAGAGGTACTCGTCGAGCGCCTCAAGGACCATGCCCGCGATGCCTGGTTTGACGATGTGTGTGGTGGCGGCGGAGCCGGTGCAGCGGAACCATTCGTCGGACTGCTTGCGAAGGGCGACCTTTCCCTGGTTGCCGCCGAGCGACCAGCTCTCGTCGGGCGCGGTCCATTGGGGGGAGGGCGATTCAGCCTCGGCGATCCTGTCGCGTATCTCCCCGTCCGAGATGGGTTTCAACTCGCCTTTCCGGGAGAGCGCGTCCTCCAGGGTGTCGTCGTTGCAGACCTGCACGGCGCCCGGGCAGTCGAGGCCGACCTCCTCGAGCAGTCCGAAGGTGTCATCTGGCGATATACCGGCCTCGCGGCCGATTCTGCGGCGCACCTCCCTGTCGTCGGGCAGTAGGCCCAGGAGCCACGAGCGGATCGTTGCATCGCCGTATTCCCTTGAGCCCTTCGGCATTGAAAGCGATACCGAAGGGCCCGCGTAGCGCGAGGAGTATCGGAAGGACAGCTTGCCCTGCGAATCGCGTCGGATCTCGCCGGCGATGCCCCCTCCCACGAGCAGGTGCAGCGTTCTCTCCCTCATCGGCTGCCGCCTCCCAAGATTTCCAGCGCGGCGCTCCCTGCCGAGAGGGCCTTCTCCGAGAGCCTCTCCTCGGCGGGCGGAAGGGGCCTAGATGGCAGGTCTTCTCCCAGGCACATGGATATCCCGAGTGCGGAGCATATGGCGAGCACGCGCCCGAACCCGACATTGGCTGCCGAGCCGTCCTCCACGGCTGCGATGAGCCTGCGCGAGACTCCTGCCTCCGCTGCGAGTTGACTCTGCGTGAGACCGAGCTCGGCCCGCGCGTTCCTCACGATGGAGCCCAGCTGCTCTGTCGTCGTCACCTTCACGGACCCTTCCCCTCTCGTTAAATGCAATATATTGCACAGTTTAACAAAATGCAATATATTGCACAATTATTCGATGTGAAATGCCGTGCGTATTATGGTTCTGCCAGGCGTGGTGGCTACGCGACGGTATCGACCCTTCTCTCGATTCGCGCAATCGCTCGACGTTGGCTAGGGCCCTCTGCCACGGCCTTAGAACCTGAGGAGGACGGAGTGTTGCTGGAAGTGCGGAGGCCCTCACCACTCTTCCCGCCGAGGAAGACCGGCTGCGGGCTGCGCGTGGCCCTCCGCCACCCGCCCTGGTAGAAAGCGTGGAGAGCGCTGCGGCGGAGTCTCGATATGTCGCGAATATCACGACAAACAGGATATTGCGACGCTCTCAGCAGAACATCCCCCGCCGGGAACGTCCATACGGCAGTTGAAGTCGCATGGTCCGTTGCGGTGGCACCCTCCTCGCAGGTACAAGCAGGTTCGAGTAAAACTGTCATTTCCTGATGGCGCACAGTCCGTATAGTCCGTTGAGGCCGAACCTCAGGTTCGGGTAGATGAGGCTGAGACGGAAAGAAGGGAGGAGCTCGAACCCACGGACCGCAGGTTCGACGTGCGCGCGGTGCAGCTTGCCCTGCAGATCTCCAACACCTCGATCTACCAGCTCATCCACCAGGGCGAGATACCGGCCATGAAGCTGAGCACCAAGACGATCCGCGTGAACCGCAGGACACTCGAAAAGCGCCTACAGCGCGCGCAGGTCATCGGCATGGCAGTGGCGTAACGCCGCCCGCCGGCAGACTGGCGTTTGAGCGGGCTGCCGCCTGGCGATGGGCTCAGCGGAGGCCGTGTGCGTCGGCGAAGTCCTCGAGCGCCCGCACGAACGCTCGCGGCTTGAACGCGTGGATGACGTGGTTGGCAGGTATCCTGACGTAGTCCGCGTGCGGCACCAGCTCCGCGATGCGGCGGGCATCGTCGTCATCCATGGCGCCCACCAGGCCGTACCTCTCGTATCGGTGCCAGTTCGCGTGCATCACCAGCAGGGGGACGCCCACCTGCCGCAGCGCGGCCTCATGGCTGAAGTCCTCGTAGACGCGCCCGTCGACGAAGGCACGCGCGAAGTCGGGGTCGAAGGTCTTGAGCGACTGGAACTGCCGCTTCAGAATCGCCGGAAGGTACCACTGGTCGAGCGCCACGGGGCTGCCTGGCTGTCGGGCCGCGGTCTGCTTGAGCTTCCTCGAGATGAACGACACGAACCACTTCGGCATCTCCTTGGTGCGCGTCTCGGACACCGGCATAACCTGGCCCCTGAAATAGTCGGCCAAATCCCGGTCACCGATGTCGCCGATCGCGTTCACGAGGTGTCTGAGTCCCTCGTAGGTGAACCTGTCCCGCTCCTTGAAGCGCGGCATCTCGACGCAGAACACCGGGGCATCCTCCAGCACCAGCGCCCTCACCCAACGGGCAGCGTGACTGGCGCACCACAGGCCTATGATGCCGCCCGACGAATTGCCGGAGATTATCGCCGGCTCGCCCACGACCCTCTCGACGAACTCCGCCACGTCGCCGCCCATCGAGCTCCAGGTGTAGTCACCCGACGTCCAGCTGCTCCGCCCGTGGCCGCGAATTTCTATCGCGAACACGTGGAACGAACGGGCAAGCGGAACGAGCACCTTCTCGTAGGTCTGCCATATGCCCATCTGGGCGGGGATAAGCACCAGCGGAAGACCGTTGTCGGGGCCTTCGACGTAGTTCATGCTCATGTGGGTCAGCGGTGCGTTGGCCTGCTTGAAACCCGCGCGCCTGAGCGCTCCGCCGACGTCGGAGGGGTTCCCGCCCTCGTAGGGGTTGCGGTATGCGGCGGCCGTCTCCATGGTCCGGATTGTAGCACAGGCCCTCCTGGTCGCCCGCAAGGCGTGCGTGCTGCGGGGTAAACTATGTCGGTCGGAAAATTCCCCCCCCACAAATGAAAAACCCTGACCTGTTTGCACAGGTCAGGGTTGTAATTTTGGTCGCGGGGGCTGGATTTGAACCAACGACCTCCGGGTTATGAGCCCGGCGAGCTACCAGACTGCTCCACCCCGCAGTATCTGGGCACGCGTAACGTGCGAAAAGACATATTAGCCTCATGGCCGACCGATTGCAAGAAACGCTGCAAGCTGAGGCCGTCGCACACGCCGCATCTCCACAATCGAGCCATCCGCAGGCGCAGCGCATCTGAGACCGAAACACGCACTACCCTTGGCGCATCAGCCTGTTGCACCGGCATGCGACCAATTGCAAGGAATACCGCCGCACCACCCGCTACGCACGCCTCATCTCCACAACCGCCGCTACACGAGCTCCTTCAACGTGAATTCCCCGTCCTCGTACACGGCGTAGCTATTCGACCCGTCCTTCGGAATGCTGACGCTTCCCGGGTTCACATACCGGATCCCGTCCCGCACCACGTTCGTCTTCACGTGCGTGTGCCCCGACAGAAACGCGCTCCCTTCGGGCAGCACCGGATGATCGCCCGGAGAAAACACATGCCCATGCGTGCAGAACAGCTGCCGTTCTCCATCCATGATCACTGCGTAATCCGACTCCAAGGGGAAGTCGAGCACCATCTGATCGACTTCGGCGTCGCAATTCCCCCGCACGGCGATCACCTTCCCCGCCAAGGAATTCAGCATCGGAATGACCTCCTTCGGCGCATATCCGAACGGCAGGCCGTTGCGCGGACCGTGATAGAGCAGATCCCCCAGAAGCACGATGGAATCCGGAGCCTCGGCATCGATGGCATCCATCAGCTTTAGGCACCAATGGGCCGATCCGTGAATGTCGGATGCGATGACGAGCTTCATGATTCCACCTTTCCACAACCAATCCGATGACGCGCACGTGGACCGTTCCTTCGATCATGTTTACACGCGCCGCTCATCGTGCAGCATGCGCGTTTCATGAATCCGCTGCTCGCAACAAGACGCCTGCGCGAGCCGCCATGCTCTGTACGCGCCGCCGCACGCCATAGCAACATGCCTGCACGGGGTGCAACATTTTTTCGGCACGACGCTCGCGAGCCATCATGCCCTGCGTGAGCCACACCGTCCTTCGAAGCGGCGTTTACGCACCGCCTCGCGCCCGAACCTCGTTCACGAGCGCAATGGCCTCTTGCTTGCTGTGCACCTCGAGCTTCTGATACACATGCTTGGTATGCATCTTAACGGTATTGCGCGAGAGCACCAGCCCTTCTGCAATCTGCCCCAGCGTCTTGTCCTGCGCAAGATAGCGAAGCACGTCGAGCTCGCGCGGCGTCAACCCATGCTCTTCCGCAAGGATTCGGCAAGGTTCCCGGTAGAACGCGTCTTCCATGGCTTCGAGCGATGCCCGATTCGCATCTTCGGTGCCCGAAGAATTCGAAGGGACTGGCTCGCGTTCGGCAACGCCGCCCGACACAAGACCGGCCGAATCCTCCTCGGCCTTGTCATTGCGCCTAACTACATCAGGCAGCGGCGCCATGTTCATGAAATGGTTCGGATCCCTGAAGAAGAACATCGCCGCCATCACATACACGAAGACCAGCAGCAGAGAAGCCGCCTGCATACTGATTCCAAAGGAAGCCAGCATCGTCGCCCCGGCCGCAAGCGCCGCACCCAAGCTGTGCCCGAGCGTCGCAAGCAGCCTCGCTCCCGCCGCCGCACCCGCCATCCAGCGGCTCAACCGCACGCAGCGCACGGCAAGAAGCCAGGTCGTCGCCTCGAAAAACCCCATGCCGACCGCTTCGAGAGCCACGTCGGATCCCGGTACCGCAGCGCTGATCAGGGGCGCAAGCAAAACGCCTGCGGAGACGAACGCAACCCCCGACCTGAGCATCTCCTGAATGCCCCACGCATCGCGACGAACGACCAACGCGGCCACGACGGCGAGCATAACGGAGGAAAACGCCACGTTGCACGATGCCCCCTCCACCGCTCCGCCACGGAAGAACCCAAGCATCAAGGAGGAAATGAGCATGGTGACCACGAGCCGGCCCGAAAACGCCTCGCGCAGCCTGCCCGACCCCGCACGCGGCCGATCGACCTTATCGCTTTCTTCCTTCGCAACCGTCCTTAAGATGAACGCGCCGATCAGGATTCCGGCCAGCACGAACGCGCACGAAACCGCCATCTGGCCCGATACGGAAAGCCCGCAAGAGGCGGACACGGCCGTGATCGCGGTATCGAGCACGTATGCTCCTGCAATTCCCGCAATGGACGCACCCGCCAAGGCGTCGCCGTCGACCTCGACGAAAAGACCTGCGTACGCTGCAGAGGAAGGAACCGCCTGGAGCTTCGCCAAAACGAGACCCAGAACAAGCAGGAATCCGGCAAGACCGTGCGAAGCAAGGCCCGCGCGTAAGAAACCGAGAAGCATCGCGCCGAGAACGGACGCCGCAAGACATCCGGCACCGGAAATAAGCAGGATGCGAAGCCCCCTGTCGCGCGCTGCGGCATCCGAAGGCGCCACGCCTCGCGCACGCCGACGATGAACGAGCGCGACGATTCCGAAGAACGCGGCATAGTCGAAGATGGTGGCGATACGCGCGATCGCATAGGCATTCGGAAGAGAGAGAACGCATGCAAGCGACGAATCCATGATCCAGATGCCCGCGAACAGGCATGCCAGTCCCGTGGCCGCCATCGCTGCGATACCCCGCGCGCGACTCGTCCCCTTCATGCCCCTCCCATTAATGCCATGGTATGAATAGCACTTATCATCCCAGTTGAAACGGATAATCTATCCGTCATCATCTCAACACCCTCAAACAATATTACCCATATATGGGTGTATCGTCCACACCTGCGCAGGCCTACATTCAGGGATGCTGGCGCATGGAAATGCCAGCGCATTCACGATTCGACCAGGAGGGGTTCGAATGGAAAACGCACGTAAGAACGTATTCTCCGGCTCCGGCATGACGCGCCGAAGCTTCGTCGTGGGCATGAGCGCCACGGCTATCGCAAGCATGCTCGGGCTTTCGGCCTGCGGCGCGCCGAGCACTGTCGGCGACTCATCGAATGCGACCGCGGAAGACTACGACATCGTGATCGTCGGTGCCGGCGGAGCAGGCATGTGCGCCGCGATCGCGGCCTTCGATGCAGGCATCAAGAACCTCGTCATCCTCGAGAAGGCATCGATGGTCGGCGGCAACACGAGCTTCAGCTCGTCGGGCATGAACGCCTCCGAGACCAAGTTCCAGAAGGAACAGGGCATCGAGGACAGCAACGAGCTCTTCGCTCAGGAAACGCTCGACGGCGGGCACAACACCGGCGACCCCGAGCTCGTCGACTTCATGTGCGATCATTCCGCCGGCACCATCGACTGGCTCGACGGCCTAGGCATCAGGCTGGACAACATCACGAGCACAGGCGGCATGTCGGTCAAGCGCTGCCACCGTCCCACTGACGGCTCTCCCGTGGGAGCAACCGTCGTGCCCGGCCTTGAGGCGCAGGTCAAGGACCGTGACATCAAAGTTGTTAAGAACTGCCAGGTCAAGAGTCTCATCGTCGACGACTCCGGCGTCGTGACCGGCGTCATGGCCGACAATGCCGGCTCCGAAGCGACGTATAACGCCAAAGCTGTCATCCTCGCGACCGGCGGCCTGGGTTCGAACAAGGAGCTCATCGCCAAGTACCGCCCCGACCTGAAGGACTACGCCTCCACCAACCAGCCCGCCGCCACCGGCGACGGCTACGTCATGGCTGAAGAGGCGGGCGCCGAGCTCGTGCAGATGGATCAGATCCAGATTCATCCGACCGTCGGCCTTGTCGAAGGCGCCGATGGCAGCAAGCCCGCCCCGCTCATCGCCGAGGCCGTGCGCGGCGGCGGCGCCATCCTGGTCAACCAGGACGGCAAGCGCTTCTTCGACGAGATGAGCACACGCGACAAGGTGTCCGCTGCCGAGCTCGAGCAGCCGGGCGGATACGCCTGGGAGGTCTTCGACCAGACCGTCTACGACAACAACAAGGCCGTCAAGAACTACGATTCCCAAGGCCTCGTCGTCACCGGATCCGATCTCGCCGACCTGGCCTCTAAGATCGGTGTCGACGCCGATACGCTGAAGGCCACCGTCGATGCGTACAACGCCATCACCGCCGAAGGCAAGGAAGACGAATTCGGCCGCACCAAGGGCTGCATCGAATTCGTTGACGGAAATTATTACGCCATCAAGGTGTCGCCGGGCGTCCACCACGAGATGGGCGGCATCAAGATCAACACCTCCAACGAAGCCCTTCGTGCCGACGGCACCAAGATCGACGGCCTCTATGCGGCCGGCGAAGTGACCGGCGGCATTCACGGCAACAACCGCATCGGCGGCAACGCGGTCTGCGACGTCACGACTTTCGGCCGTAACGTCGGCGATGTGGTGGCCGAAGCCATCGCGTAACGATTCCAGCCGGAGCAACGCTGCCCGACGATCGAGCACGCGGTCCATCGCATCCGGAATCGATGGACCGCAGCTCTTGCGCGTCGGAGCTCCCTGGCTTCGAAAACGAAGCGCGACTCGTGTCGCGTTCGTTCCCTCCAAAAGCGGAGCCGACGGGAAAGAATCCGTCGGCTCCGCCTCGTTCATCAACCGGCGCGATTTCACCAAATCTCGAATCGATGGTTGTTATTACCATGAATCCTTAAGAAACAAGCTGTCCTCTGTAGGAGCATACGCATGACACTGGCTGCAGTAGTTGCGTTTTACGCTCATGTCTTCCGCATGGCAGTTTTCGCAGGAGACGTATCCTCCATGAAGCGAATCATGAGGATTCCACTCGCCAAGATTCTCAGTGAGTTTGGCGACCGCTTCATAACTGCCGCCATGGCATCCGAGGCATTTCGCATCGAAATCCGAGACCGGATAAAGCGCTTCCGTTACCTCGCCCTGCTCGGATGAAGCAATATCCGAACCGGAAGCTCCGTCGGACGGCTGAGAGCACGCAGCAAGCATGAGGGCTGCCGAAACTATGGCGATGACGAACGCAGAGACTGCGACGTTCTTTTTCTTCGATGCCTTCATGCCTGGTCTCCCTTCAGCATATGCGTCGCCGCAACATAGCCGAACGTCGCAGCGCGTCCGACCGAAGTTCCTGGTATATGGCGAGGATAGTTGCCTGAATAAAAATTGCCCGAAGCATTCCCTGTTGCATACAGCCCTTCGATAGGCTTGCCGGCACGATCGAGCACGTTGGCATTCGCGTCGATAGTAAGACCGCTGACGGTCGCGAGAATAACGCTCTGCGAACGAAGTGCATACCAAGGCCCGTCTTCTCCAAAGGGCTTGTTATTGCCAGTCCAGCGATAGTAATCAGGTTCACGCTCAAGACCATCCTCAAAGGCTTTGTCGTAGCGCTTGATCGTATCTTTAAGACCGACCTCATCTATGCCGGCCTTCGCGGCAAGCTCTTCAATCGTGTCGGCTCGGAAGAGGTAACCTTTCTCTTCATCAAGCGCGATTTGCTTATCGGCGTTTGGAACCTTTTCCAACGTCTCGCCAAACATCGACTGATTCCAGATGCTGAAGCACGACTTTCCGCGGCGGATCTGCACGTTTACGCAGTTCGAAACATATTGGCGGGGATTATTCTCGTTGACGAAACGCTTGCCTTCATCCGTCACGATGATGCCAAGATTCATGGGACCTGGAAAATACACGCGCTTTTCGACGAAGGTTCCAGGCGTTGCGTTGCTGAAGTTCATAACGGCATGAGGCAGGCTGTCCATATCCGCCCCAACTTTCAAGCCCATCATATGACCGTCGCCAGTGGTTCCCCACGACGGGTTCCACCAGCTCGAAGACTCGTAATCCTCGGGGCGAACCCACGCTTGCATCATCTCGGGGTTGGCATCGTAACCTCCTGTAGCGATGAGCACGCCCCTGCTCGCGTTGATGCGCAGGTAGCTACCATCTTCGGTCTTTGCCACGGCACCGCTGACACGACCCTGATCTTCGCGAATGAGCTGCACGGCAGGAGTGTTGTAGCGGATATCAAGCGCGTCGAACGTCTTAGCCGCATCGCGCAGAGCCTCACATACATAGAGGCCGAACAGCCAGGTTTTGCTCATGCCTTTCGGCAAACGAAAATTCACATAGGAATCGATGACGGGAAACCCGTTGTAGTTGGGAGCCTGGTCGAACTTATACATCTCAATACCTGAGTCGACCTTATCCATCATGTCCTGCCAGAAGTCGGCCGTTTCTCCGGAATGCGCTATGTACGACTCGATGGTTTGAGGATCGACACGCCAGTCCGCAGCACGGAGTATTTCGTCCTTGAGTTGCGTAGCGTCTATCTCAAGACCCTGTTCGACCTGGAATCGGGCACCTACGGCACCGAAACTTTCCCAAGCGCTGCGGCCCTTGCTCATCTTTTCGAGCGTAATGACCTTTGCACCTTCGCTCGCAGCCTTCAGACTGCCGATCAGCCCGCCGATGCCGGCGCCGATAATGAGAACCTCGCAGTCTTCTTCCGCAGAAAACTCCGACTCGGGAATCTCGCGATCTTCGAATGCAACCGGGCCCCTTGGACCTGGGCATGTTGCCTTGAGCATAGGTAGCATAGTTGCATCATCGCCAAGCGCCTTTGCATATAGGTTTGCCGCATCCCCGGTCGATTCCGTTTCCTTGGCGAGAGCGCTTGCCGTCGGTTTAGCAAGCATGCATGCACCAGTCGCAGCTATGCCGGAAATACCGATGCCTTTCAAGAATGCTCGTCTTGATAATTCTGATCGTTCCATCCTTTCCCTCCTTCTTCCGGGCATGCACGGCTCCCCTTGCGCCATGCCTCCTTCGCCCTTGATGCAACCGTAAACCCTCGACCAGGTCGAAGGTCAACCCTCTCCTGAAACGCATGGAGTGCCCGAGGCGAGAGGTGGGGCATAATGCACTTTATGAACAGACGCTCGAACGACGAGGCGGAGGGGAGAGGCCATGTACCGCATTCGGGAATTCTCGGCAATGACGGGGCTTTCGCAATCGAAAATCCGTTTCTACGAGAAACGCGGGCTTCTGCTCTCGCACCGTGAGGAAAACGGCTATCGAGTCTTCACACCCGAAGACGCATTCCGATCAAACGCGTTCCGCATGCTTCTTCAGTATGGATTCAGCATCGAAGAGGCTATAGAGCTTGTGGACGCCGATCAAGAAACTCATAGTTTCATACATACGCTGCAAACGCAGCATAAGAAGCTCCTGCACGAAGCCGACGTCATCTCTTGTCGTCTAGCTCGCATTCAAAAGGCACTCACATCTGCGAATTCGGATATCAGCGCTGATTTCGAGGTCGTCACGATGCCTGACTACTTTTTCGTACGCGCATCGTTGGGAAGTGACTTCAGCATCTCCTTGGAAAATGCCTCGGCACGTGCCGAGCTGTACGACCTGCTGTACGTAAGCCACTGCGTACGTATCATCAGATACGAGAACCTTATTGATGATTCTCCCGAGGTCGACATCGACTACGCGAATGCCATATCGGAAGAAGACGTCTATCGAGTCAGCGAATCGAGCAGAGCTTCCTTGAGCAAGTTTCGACTGGGAACGTGCGTCCGATTCCGGCGACGGCTGAATCGGACGGAAAGCGTACGAAGATCATCGTTCTCCGAACTCTACGATTATCTTGACACACATGGCTACAAGGCGAAAAGCGATGCGATTATCTTCCCTTCGTTCCTCAATCTCGACAGCAGGAACAGCGATATAGAAGTCATCTACGTGCCTATCGTATAAACAACTCTAACCTGCCTCTTTGCGGAAAACTCAAGAAACCGCAATCTCTTGGGGAACATGCCTGCGAGGAAATATAATCTATGAAGGGGAGTTGCATCGGTCGGAGATTCCAAGGGGCTGCCTCGACGATCCGATGCAGGTATGCGCGGCAAAAAGGGATGCATCGTGTATACGCCAGCTTATCTTCGAGATCAGAGATTCGTCCTCAATGGAAGGACCTCGGCCAACGCCTACAAGGCGGAGACCTCCCTCGTGCGCATCGAACACGAGATCGCAGGCTCCTCGATCGGCCCGGCCCTCATTCAGGCCATCGCCCGTATCGAAGCCATCACATCGGTGCGCATAGACGGGCAGATCCCCGCCATGCGCGACCTTGCGCTCATCGATATCCTCGGCGATATCGATTCCCGAGATTTCCTGCATAGCCGCCAGGTCGATTCCTGCTTCTGCGAACGGGCCGCCACGCTCGATGCCCTGAAATACCTCAATACGCTGAGATGGATCTCGCAAACCGTGCATCCTGGATTCGTCTTCACGCCCGAATTCATACTCGACGTGCATTCGCGGTGCATCTACGGCAAACCGGCCGACCAGACGGGAGCGCGATTCAGGCACAGGGAGTTCATTCCCGTATCCGACGGCCCCATGAACGGCCTGCGCCCGCCTGTTCCCACGGATCTGCCGGTCTATATCGACGACCTCTGCCTGTTCATGAATAACGAATGGTTCTCGCCTATAGCGCAATCGGGTTTCATGCATTTCCAATTCGAGTGCATCAAGCCGTTCAAGAGCGGTCGCGACCGCACGGGCAGGGCGCTTTGCCACGCGCTTTTCAAGTCGCGCGGGCTCACGAAAGGCATCATCGCGCCCATCGCTCTCTGGCCGGCCATCAACACTCCCGACCACGCCAAACACCTGCTCCCTTACAGCTTCAGAGACCTCTCGAACGAACAACGCCTGGGTGAAGCCATGGATTCCTGGACCAATTTCTGCGCCATCAGCCTTGCGGCCGCCGTAGGCATAAGCTCTGATTTCATCGACGTCTACACTCGGCTCGAAGAGAACTGGGAGCGCCGGTTCGGAAAGGTAAGCCGCGGTTCCGCCGCCCAGGCCCTCATGCGCCTTCTGCCCGGGTATCCCTATATCACGGTCGACTTCGCGAGACGCCTTATAGGCAAGGGGCTTTCAGCCACCAACGATGCCGTGGACCGCCTGGTCTCCGCCGGCATGATCAAGGTCGTTGAAAACGATCTGAGCCTCGGCCGCGTTTTCGAAGCGACCGAGGCCCTAAGCGTGTTCGACCGCTTCTACGATGCCATGCTCAACGACGAGCCCATTTCGCGCGATTCACTCACCGGGCACTAGCATGGTCTTTCGCGCCAACGTGGCCACGGACGCATAGAACGGCAGCTTCGCGCCCGACCGAACCTCTTCGGCAAACGAGGGAAGCCAGCGTCCAAGATGCTCCTCGCGAAAAGCATCGGCACGTTCTTGCAGTTCGAAAGCCGCCGATTCATCCCCTTGTTCCCACGCCTCAGCCTCTTGCGCGGCGAGCATAGCAAGGAATTCCAATTCGACGGCGATGTGGTCAGGGTATTCGACAAACCGCTCGGGCATGTCGTACCCGCTGGCCATGTACGCCGCATGCACCTCCCGTTCGGCGGGGCCCCGGAGACGGCCGCGCCCCTCGAGCCCATCCCTTGTCGCATGGACCGATTCATACGGCGGAGCAAGCAGTTTGCCCGGCCCCACGAACAACCGATTGTAATCAGCCTCAAGCTTCAGATATGCGGCCTGTTCGTCAAGGGCCGACAGGTCGCGCGCGAACGACTCCACGTCATCCAAAGCCGCACGTATCTCCGAATCGGAGCATTCTCCCAGGATTTCACGTAGCGCTCGCGTCAGCGAGCCTCCTTTGACCTCGAGCGCGAAGTCGGGCGACGGTTGAAGGAAGCAACGGGCAAGAAGCTCGGCGAGCTCGGCATCGGATTGGGCAAGCGCCGCGTTTTCGCATACAGGCATGAACACCATCCTCCTATCGAAGAAAGCGGCCCGATAGATCGCCCTCCGCTTAGATGCCGCAATCGGCAGGAGCCGACACGGAATACGCGCAAGAGAGCCTGGCCAGCGGAATGCCGAAGCGCTGCCGGCATTCCGCTGGCCGAATACCCTATCGGGAGGTGGGAACGGATCGCCAGTAATAGACGTTCGGCGCCGTGCCTTCGTGTTCCAGATAGCGCTCCACGTCCTTGCCGGAAACGATCTTGGAGACCTCGGATTCCGGATCGTCCAGATCGCCCACGACGATTGCGCGATTCGGGCAGCACAGCTGGCACATGGTGGTTTCCACGCCGTTGGACAGACGGTGGACGCACATCTCGCATTTGTCTGCCACGCCCGCATCGGCATCGATTGCACGAGCATCGTACGGGCAGGCCGATACGCACGATGCGCAGCCGATGCAGATATCTTTATCAACCACGACCACGCCATCTTCGCGCTTCGACGTGGCACCCACGGGGCACACCTCTATGCAGCTCGGCGTATCGCAATGCTGGCATGGCACGGGGCGCCACATGAATTCAAGCTTCGGGTACGATCCCGTCGGCGTATCGAGCACCGTGGTGCCTTCCGCGTTCAGCACACGAATCCTCTGCAGGTCGTCGGCTACCTTGTTTTCCATCTTGCAGCTTATGGTGCAGGTGCGGCATCCGACGCAACGATGCAGGTTGATTGCGAAAGCGTACGTAGTCATCCCTCGCACCTCCTATGCCTTCTCGATTTCGACCAGATTGTCGTACGGAGCGAAGTTCGTTTCGAAGATCGCATCCTGTACCGGATTGAGCTCCATCTGAAGCAGATCTCTGTAGTGCCCTTCGGGGAAATCCCTCGGCCACCAGCCCTGGCGCTGGTTCACGCAGCCCGGCTTGATCTCTTCGGTCACCAGAGCCTTCACCTTGTACGACCCGCGTTCGTTGAAGACGCGCACCATATCCCCCGTCCGTATGTCGCGCTCGTGCGCATCGTAGGCGGAGATCTCTATCCACGGCTCGGGGATGACCTCGCGGATCCACGGCAGATTCACGTGCTGCCCATGGGTGGTGTACACGGTGCGCGCGTTCATGAAAGTCAGCGGATAATCCCCCGCCATCTTCTTGCGGTTGCTTTCTATGGGCTCGTAGTAGGTGGCGATCTCCTCGCCGAAATCGGTCAGGCCTTCGGTGTAGATCTCCAGTTTGCCCGACGGGGTCGCATAGCGCTGGCTCGTGAAGGGGATATACGGGTCGTCGAAATTCGCGCGTACGACCTGCTTCTCTTCAAGCTCGTCGAAACTTACGGTATTGAACTCGGGAGCGGCGTTTCCTTCGATGGCGAACTTGCGCAACCAATCCTTCACGTCATGCTTCCACGAGGTCTCGTCCTTGATCCCGAAGCGCTCGGCGAGCATCTGCCCCACTTCGTAATCGGTCTTCGCTTCGTACAGCGGGGGAATGACCTGCTTCCTCATCTGAAGGTAGAAATTCGACCAGGAGCTGATGACCTCGCACGGCTCCTCGTAATACGAGGTTATGGGAAGCACGAGGTCGGAAAGGTCGGCCCCTCCGTTCATCATCTGCTCGGACGTGATGATGAAATCGAGCTGAGGCAATACGTCTTCGATCATCTTCACGCCTTCGGGCATCTGCGAGCCCCATCCGTAATTGTTGAACCAGACGAGCTTGACCGGATGCGGCTGCTGGCTCGCCACGAGATCCATCCACTGCGTGCCTGGAAGAGGGGTCGCTGCATGACCGGGACGAGGAACGACTCCTTCGGGATTCACGCTGAACAGGATGCGCATGAGGGTGCCTCCCGCCCAGTTGACGTTCGCGTGGGGCTTTCCCACGTTGCCGGTTATAGCCGCCATCTGAATGGCTGCGCGCGTGGGAAGATGCCCGTTCCAGTATCGATTCGTTCCCTGGCTGATCTGCAGCTTGCTCGGCGTCTCCTCGACGTAGATGCGCGCGAGCTCGACGATGTCCTCGGCAGGCACCTCGCATATCGCGCTTGCCGATTCGGGATCGTAGTCCTTGACCGAGTCGACGATGAGCTGGAAAGCCGGAACGAGGCTGCGTTTCACGCCATCGAGCTCGACCTCGTAGCTGCCCGTGAGAGCCGCGTTCTTGGGAACCTCGCACGCTGCAGGGACCTCGCCTTGAACGGTCACCGACGGGTAGGCGGGCTTCAGCGCGTCGTCGAGAGGCGCGACCTCGGCCACGGATTTCGCAGACGCATCCCACACAAGATAGTTCGCACCCGACTTCGCAAGTTTGCGGGTTTCGGGATCCACAAGGAAAGCGCCGTTGGTATACGTCCTGATGTAGTCGCTGTCGTATGCCTCGTCCTTGATGATGCAATGCATCATGGACATCATCAAGGCGGCATCGGTGCCGGGACGGATGGGAACCCACCAGTCCGCTTTCGCCGCCGTTCTCGAGAAGCGGGGATCAACGACGATCAGACGGGCGCCGGCCTCCTGGGCATCGAAGACGAAGTGCATCTCCTGCTTGTTCGTCTCTGCATAATTGCAACCGAACATGATGATGGACTTAGAACCCACCATGTCTTCCCAGCCCGCGGAGTCCTGCTGTATGCCCATGGTCGGCATCCAGCCCATATTGCAGCCAAGGTCGCCCATGATGCCGAAGTTGGTCCACTGGGTTCCATCGTAGGTGTTGGCCATCATGGCCGAATAGCATTGGGGAATGATGCCGTAATTGCCCACCATCGTGAACCAGGAATTCGCGGTGGGGCCGTAATGCTCGATGTTGTAGCTCATCTTCTCGTAAATGAGGTCGATTGCCTCATCCCACGAGATGCGCTGCCATTCCCCCGCGCCGCGCTCGCCTATGCGCTTCATGGGGTACTTCACCCTGTCAGGCGAATACACGCGCTGCATCGCATTCGAAATGCCGCCCAGGCAGATGCGATTATAGTTCGTGTCGGGAAAGTCCGCCGGCTCGACCTTGATGATCGTGTCGTCCTTCACGAACGCGTTGATGCCGCAGCTGCCCACGCAATTCGGCGCGCAGGTGCATCGCGCGACCCTGTCGTGGTCGGGCTGCGCCATGCCGGTCGCCGGCGCCTTCTCCTGGTCGGATCCTGCGGAACAGGCCGTAAGCACCGATGGAGCGATGGCTCCGATACCGGCCGCGCCCGCCAGCTTCAGGAAGCTTCGACGCCGCAGAGACTTCGACCCACCCTCTGTGTTTCGAGACATTGGTACCCCCTTACCCTCGAACTTGATGAAGGGGAAGAGAAGCGTCCGCATAGGGCGGCCTTCAACCGATTGGCAACCCTTGCCCGTTTCACGACGTCCCTCCCCCTGTACGTCAAGCCTCACTATGAGAGCCGCGGAGAACGCCTTCAAGAGGATTGCGGTTTTTACGATTTTCCGTCAGGCCTGGTTGGGATCATGAAGACACGCGTCTGGACGACGATGCAGAACCTGCCCGAAGATTTCCTGGACAGCAGCCTCTTGTCGCGAGGCCCTTTCTAATGAAAAGCCTCGCGACACGCCGGGCTCAAGCGTCTTTACGCCCTGGTCGCGATGTAGCAGCAATGGATGCGCGGATTGCGCTCGAAATCGTGCGGGATGGTCCGCTTCGTAATGTCCTCCAGCGCCACGCCGGCACGTGCCAGCCCCTCGAGATCGGGGCGGAAATTGCGCAGGTTGCAGCTGAACACGACCGCGCCGCCCGGCGCCAGCATGCGCACCGCATATGCGAGCAGGCGCACATGGTCGCGCTGCACGCTCCATGTGCTCTTCCCCATGGCCTTGGAATTCGAAAACGTCGGCGGATCGACGAAGATCAGATCGTACACCCCGCCGCGCATGCATTCCTCTTCGATCCAACGCAGCACGTCGGCTCTCACGAATCGATGCTCGGGCCCATCGAACCCGTTCAACGCCATATTCTTCCGTGCCCATGCAAGATAGGTCTGAGAAAGGTCGACGGTCGTCGTAGCCTTCGCACCGCCCGCGGCCGCATGCACCGTCGCCGTGCCCGTATAGGCGAACAGGTTCAGGAACCGCGTGCCCGCTGCCATCTTCCCCACCATGACGCGCGTGTCGCGATGATCGAGGAAGATGCCGGTGTCCAGATAGCTTCCCAGATCGACCTCGAATACATGGCCTGCCTCCTGCGTGTAGGCCACGCAGCTTTCCTTCTGCTGATCGACATACTGCCCGCCGCCGCGCTCGTGCCTGCGCGTCTTGGCGAACACATGCTCGGCCGGAACGCCCAGCGCAACCGGCACGATGCTCATCACGTCAGCGAAACGCGCCTGGGCACGTACAGGGTCGATCGTCTTCGGCGCCTGATATTCGGCCACCACCACGTAGCTTTCGCCCGCGCTCTGCCGCACGCCGTCGTATCGATCGATCGCCACCGAGAAATCAGGCAGGTCGGCGTCGTAGATTCGATAGCACGACACCCCCGACTTGGCGGCCCACTTGCGACGCTCCTTGGCGACCTTGCGCAGACGGGCAGCGAACTGATCGGCGCCTTTGTCGCATACAGGCACCTTCGCATCCCGCCCTGTCGAAGGGTCGGGCACGACGATCTCGCCGATGCGCGGCACCGGGCATTCGAGAGCGGCATCATGAGCGAATACATCGGTGCTCGATGCGGTGCCGTCGGGGCTTTCAAGGCCGCCGATCCCCCTGCCGTCCTGCGCGGTACCGGCCGTTTCCCTGGTTCTTTTCTCCGTCATTTACCCCACCAGCCCGAATGCCGTCATGCCAAGCACGATCTGCGTACGCACGCACATCGGATCGGCGCATGCGTCAAGAAACGACGGAATGTCCGCACGCGCAAGCTCGAACGCCTCGATGAACTCGGTCGGCTCGGTGCAAGGCTCTCCCGCCTTTTCCACCAGCGCGAACACCAAGGCCACGCTTTCGTCGGTCACGCCAAGCGTCGAAAACCCGGGATGCGCGAACCTGAATGCCCGTGTCGGCGTGCCGTCGGCCTCGCGCACGAACGCATAGCCGGTCTCTTCCCGAAGCTCGCGATCGGCGGCCTCCAGGATGTCCTCGCCCGGCTCAACAAGGCCGGCGGGAAACGCGATCGTCCATGCATTCACGGGACATCGGAATTCCCGGGTCAGCACGAAGGCGCCTGCGCGCGTCACGCCGACGATGCAGACGGCATCGCCGTCTCCCGCAACATCCTCGCCCGCAGCGGCAGCGTCAAGAGCGGCGCGATAGACGGCATCCTTCTTGCGCGACACCGTCTCATAGGTATGCACGCTTCCGTCAGGCAGCTCGAAATGCAGGTCGAATTTATTCAGCCAGCCAGGACTCAGCAGATCCGCCTTCATGAGCCGCGGCGTTTCCCCGCCCTTGAATTCCATGCGCACGCACGCCTCCTCGCATCGATTCGCTTTCCCGCCATTATCACCCACGAACGCCGATCGGCCGACGGCAACGCGGCCGTGCGAAGAAGCTATGATCGCGCGGGCCGCCGACAGGCTCGAACCCCCGACGCGGATGACGCCGTGCACGGCAATCGTAATTTGATGCATCATCAGCTGGAAGTTTGATGCATCAAATTGAATGATGAGGCATGAAAAAGCTCTCGGGCGCCACTGCGACGCGATGCCGTACAATCTTCCGCACGCACCCGCATAGAAGGAGCCCCATGCGCATCGCCGACCTGCCTATAGACGTCCGCGGCATCATCTTCGACCTTGATGGCACGCTCTTCGATTCCATGCCCTATTGGGAAAATCTTGGCGAAGATTACCTGCGTTCCCGAGGCAAGACGCCCGCTCCTGATATCCGCGCGCAATTCAAACGTCGCACGCTCGAAGGCTCCGCCGCCTACATGAAGGAAGCCTACGGCCTTGAAGAGCCCGTCGAAGAGGTGATTTCCGGCATCGTCGCCGGCATCGAACGCCCCTATCGCGAACTCATCCCCCTCAAGCCCGGCGTGCGCGAGATGCTCGACGCGCTGGACGGCAACGGCATCCCCATGGGCATCGCCACGGCCACCGACTACGACCTGGCGCGCGCCGCGCTTGAGCGGCTCGGCGTCTGGAACCGCTTCGGCTTCCTGCACACCTGCGGAACCGTCGGCTCCGACAAGAACGATCCGCGTATCTTCAACCTCTCGCGCAAACGTCTGGGTACGCCCCTCTCTCAGACCGTCGTCATGGAAGATTCCCTCCATGCCATAGAGACGGCGAAGCGTGCGGGATTCCCTATCATCGGCGTGCTCGACCCTGCCGCCGAGCGGGAACGCGAGCAGATCATCCGGCTCTCGGATGCCACGATCGCGAGCTTCGTCGGGCTGTTCTGAGCCGCCTCTCTTTCCAACGACTCGACCTTCCGGCATGAAACCCGGCAGCAATGCGGAGGGTTTCCGCAAGCATCCCGCACGCGGCCGCAACGCCGTATAATGGCACGTGCCTTGGGCACGAACACGCAGCCGTCTCCCCTCGGGCAGGCGGCGCGCACCGCATCGAATCCATAGAGGAGACCAACCATGAGCAACTGCCTCGTCGCGCAGTCGGGCGGCCCCACCGCCGTCATCAATGCCAGCCTCGCCGGCGTCATACGCGCCAACCAGCTCAATCCCGTGTACGACCGCGTCTTCGGCGGCATCCACGGCATCGAAGGCGTCCTTGACGGATCCCTGTACGACCTGACCGATCTTTCCGGCCGCGATATCGACATCCTCAAGCAGACTCCTTCGAGCGCCCTGGGCACCTGCCGCTACAAGCTCAAGCGCGGCGATGACAAGGACTACAAGCGCCTGGTGGAAGTCATGGATGAACACGGCATCGACGCGATGTTCTACATCGGCGGCAACGATTCGATGGACACCGTGGACGCCCTGTCCGAATGGGCCCAGGCCAACGGTATTTCCAAGCGCTTCATCGGCATCCCCAAGACGGTCGACAACGACCTTGTCCCCGTCGACCACTGCCCCGGCTTCCCGAGCGCCGCCAAAGTCGCCATCGAAATCACGCATGCCACCTATCTCGATTACGCCGCCTACACCCGTCCCGAAGTCTTCATCCTCGAAACCATGGGGCGCGACGCCGGCTGGCTGGCCGCGAGCTGCTGCGTTTCGGGCGACGTCGACTTGCTGGTCCTGCCGGAGGTCGACTTCGACGCCAAGGCGTTCCTCAACCAGGTTCAGAAGAAGATGGCGCTCAAAGGCGAATGCTACATCGTGGTGAGCGAAGGCGCCCACTATGCCGACGGCACCTACATCGCCGCAGGCAAGGCCGCCAACGACGGCTTTTCGCACGCCGTGCTCGGCGGCGCGGGCCAGGCGCTCAAGCAGATCATCCTCGATTCGGGCATCGCGCCCCGCGGCGTGGTGCAGGACCTATCGCGCGCCGCGCGCTCCAGCAACTTCGCGCAAAGCCTCGTGGACGTGACCGAAGCGTTCGAACTGGGCATGAGCGCGCATATGCGCTCAGCCGACCCGTCGTTCACCGGCAAGGTCGTCGGCATCCGCCGCGCCTCCGCCGACGGAGCGTATAACGCCGAGTTCTTCGCCGGCCCCGCAAGCGAATTCGCGAACGCCGTCAGGAACTTCCCCGCCGAATGGATCCTGCCCGATTACCAGGGCGTGACCGAAGAAGCGCTCGACTACTTCCGCCCGCTCATCGAAGGAGAGCCCAAGCTCGTCTTCGAGGGCGGCCGTCCGGCGACGCTCGTCCCCTTCAACAAGCGCTAAGGTCGCTCGAGCGTGCACGAAGAGCCGCGGTCTCGAACCCGTCCCACCGCCTTCTACGCCGCCATCGTGTTTCTGGCGGGAGCATGCTATGCGGCATCGCCTCCGATCATCAAGGCGGCCGAGGCAAGCGGCTTCACGTGGCAGCAGACGACGTTCGCCCAGTGCCTCTTCGGGCTCGTCCTGTTCGCCGCCGCCGCAGCCGGAGCGGTCGCGCGAAAGGCGCCGGGCACGCGCATAGACCTGCGCGAAGCGCTCAGGCTCGTCACGCTCGGCCTGATCACCTGCTCGGTCACGCTGCTCTACACATTTACGCTTTCGCTCGTGTCCGCGAGCATGGCGCTCACGCTGCTCTTCCAATTCGTCTGGATGGGAATCGCGCTCGAAGCCATCCTCGCCCGTAGGCCTCCCAAGCCCGTCGAGCTCGTAGCGACGGTGTTCGTGCTGGCAGGAGCGTATCTTGGAAGCGGTCTCGCCGACGAAGGCATCGGCGCCCTCAGCATCGTCGGCTTTGTCGCAGGCGTAGGAACGGCCGCCTGCTACACCGCGAACCTCTTTCTCAACGGACGGATGGGCGTCTTCACGAACTGGGCCGTGCGCGGCCTGTTCGTGAACATAGGCACGATGATTCCTGCGTTCATCTTCTGCCCCGCCTTCTTCACGTCCGGAGCCCTCGCGCACGGCATCGCCCTTCCGGGCTTTTCGCTCGGGCTCGTCGGGCAGCTGCTGCCCATCGTGCTGCTCGGAATCGCCACGAAGCATCTTCCGGCAGGCCTTACGACCATCATGGCATCGAGCGAGCTGCCCGTCGGCATTCTGCTCGCCGTCCTCGTGCTCGGAGAATCGGCGACGCCGCTCAAAGTCCTCGGCGTCGCCTTCGTGCTCGCCGGCATCGCCATGACCCAGATCCCCGAGCTTGCGCGCATGAGAAAGACCCCCGAACGGAATGCTCCGGACAAGAATGCCATCGCCTGATGGATGGCGCGGGAATGCCGTCGAGCCCATCCTTCGCAACCTCACGCGCGGGTAACGGATGCGCAAAAGTTCTATGGCTATCCACGAATACCGCCTTGCCTTGCCCATAGCCGCGACATTTTCTATAGAATGAATCGATGCTTCGGGGGCGCATCTCATCATCCCAGACCACCGCATGCGGTTCCCCCCGAACGACCGAAACGCGAACGCATCAGGATACGGAGGGGCGCGTGGTGCATACATATGCAGCGACGGCCGCATCCGGCATGCCGGCCGCGCCTTCGACCCGCCCGATCGTCTCGTTCGTCGTACCCTGCTATAACTCGGCCGCCTACATGCGCACCTGCATCGATTCTCTCGTGCCCGCCCTCGATTGCTGCGAAGCCATCATCGTGAACGACGGCTCCACCGATGCGACACTGGCCATCGCCCGCGAATACGAAACGGCATATCCCGATTCCATCCGCGTCATCGATCAGAAGAACGCCGGATGGGGCGGCGGCATCAACAACGGGCTCGCCTGCGCGCGCGGGACGTATTTCAAGGTGGTCGATTCGGATGACTGGCTCGACGTTCCCGCATTCAATCGGGTCCTCGACGTGCTTAAAGCCCATGCCACGCCCGAGACCGCCTTCGACCTCGTGTTCTCGAACTTCGTCTACGACCATGTGACGGATGGGACGAAGCACGCCATCCGCTACGACGGCCTCATGCCGCAAGACCGGCCCTTCGGATGGGAAGAATTCGGGAAGCCGCGCATCGACCAGTACATCATGGTCCACGCAACCTGGTACCGGACCGATCTTCTGCGCGAAAGCGGCGTGACCCTTCCCACGAACGTCTGTTACATGGACGGCTACCTCATGCTGCATCCTCTGCCGCTCGTGAAGCGGCTCTACTACGTCAATGCGGACGTCTACCATTACCTGATCGGTCGCGAAGACCAGTCCATCGGCATCGAAACGGTGAAGAAGCGCATCGACCAGCAGCTTCTGGCCACGCGCCTCTGCATCGGCGATCACGATTTCAACCGCCTCAAGCAGCAGGACCCGCCGATGGCGGAACTCTACGCGCGCTACGTATCGGCCATGATGAGCGTATCGACCATCCACCTGTTCATGATCGGAACCCCTGAGGCGATCGCAAAGAACCGCGAGCTCTGGGCGTACATGAAGCGAACCAACCCCGCCCTGCACGCGCGCGTCGCACGGTCGCTCGCCGGCCTTGCGAACCGGCGCACCGCCTTGTTCCGCAAGGCCGCCGTCGCGGTATTCTCGTACGCGCAGAGGAAATACAAGTTTGCCTAGGCGGCAAGCTTTCGACAAAGGCCGGGCATTCGTGAACGCGAGACGCACAGAAGACAACGCAAGGTCCTCATCGGGCGCGAGGCAGGGCTCTTCCCGCACGGATTTCCCTTCCGAGCCGCCGCGCATCACCGGCCGCCGTTTCAACGCCATCCTCATCGCGCTGGCCTTCGTGATGCTGTTCGGATACCTTTTCATCGCCGATGAAGGCCCTAAGACGCTCGAAGCGGTACGCCGGTTCAACTATTGGTTCCTGCTCGTCGCGTTCGCGGGAATGGCCGTCTACTGGCTGCTCGAATCCCTCTGCATGCAGATACTGGTCAACAAACTGCATCCGGGGTTTTCGTTCCTCAAGACGAACGTCGTCACGATCATCGGGCAGTATTTCAACGGCATCACGCCGCTTTCGAGCGGCGGTCAGCCCATGCAGGCCTATTACTACCGCCGTCTGGGGCTTCCGCTCTCCGATGCCATGCCTATGCTGCTCTGCCGCTTCATCGTCTACCAGACGACCGTGACGCTCTATTCGTTCATTGTGCTCGCACTGCACTTCAATCGCATATCGTCGCAGATAGACGCACTTATGGCGCTTGTCGTCGTCGGGTTCGTCGGAGGCATCGGACTCGTGGCCGCCCTGCTTGCGCTCGCGTTCGCGCGCAAGTCGACCACACGGCTCGCGCTGTGGGTCATCGGCATTCTGGCGAAGATCAGGATCGTAAGGCATCCCGAACGCACCAAGGAGCGCGCGCTGCATTCCATGGACGAGGCCTACGATGGCGTTTCGTTCCTCCTGCACGAGCCGAAGCTGCTCCTCAAGGTATCAGGAGTCACGTTCGTGCAGCTCACCGTGTTCTTTTCGATATCCTTCGCCATTTATCTAGGCTTCGGGGAAACCGGAAGCGACATCCTGACCGTCATCACCTACCAGGCCTTCGTGTACATGATCTCGTCGTTCGTGCCGCTGCCCGGCGCGATGGGAGCCGCCGAAGGAAGTTACGTGGCGTTCTTCTCGTCCGTGTATTCAAGCAGTTCGCTCGTGGCGCTTTCCACCTTCATCTGGCGCCTGTACACCTTCTACCTGCCTATTGTCCTCGGCATGTGGCTGACGGTCCTGATCAATAACCCCGAAAGCCGTCTCTCGCGCATCATCGTCCGGCAGGACGTTCGTGCGGCCTTCAAAGATCTGAAGGTCGAAGACCCCGAAAACTAACGAGGAGCCCGAGGGGCCGGTGCCAGGGCAGGTTCCTCGCGAACCGTATCTGCTGCGCGCAGGCGACCGACTGGCTCCGGAAGCCACATCGGCCATTCGCAGATAGCCGACCGGCCCCGGAAGAACGGACCGGCTCCTCGTGAACGGCGTGCGCCTGATTCCGGGCGAGCCGGATCCTAGGCGATCTGGATCCTAGGCGACCGTCGCCTCGTATCCGGCATCGACGACGGCGTCGATGAGAACCTGATCGGAGACATCGGCGGAAAGGGCGACGGTAGCGCGGTTTTCTTCCAAGCTGACGTCGACCGACGCGACGCCCTCCACCTTCTCGAGCGCCTTCGTCACATGGGCGACGCAGTGCTGGCACATCATGCCTTCGACGTTCAGGGTCTTTTCCATGAGAGGTTCCTTTCCTTCCGATTCGTGCGCAGGTTCGTCGCCTGCGCGTTTCTGAACGACCGCATTGCCCGCCGATACCCGGGCCTCACCATCCATCGATGCTCGAATCGCGTCGGTTTCGGTCGATTCCTCGCCTGAAGCGACGGCATCACCCACGCGTCCCTGCATACGCGCATCCTCGGCATGCGGGGACGACTGCGGCGCCTGATCGGTAAAGCGCGGTTTCCACCTGCGCAGACGCAGGGCGTTGCCGACGACGGTCACCGAACTCACGCTCATGGCCGCGGCGCCGATCATCGGATTGATGGTCAGCCCTGCCCAGCTGAAGAATCCGGCGGCGATAGGGATGCAGATCACGTTGTAGATGAGCGCCCAGAACAGGTTCTGCTTGATCGTGCGAAGCGTCCGCCGGGAAAGCTGGATGGCGGCGGGCACATCCATGAGATCGCTGCGCATGAGCACGATGTCGGCCGACTCGATCGCGATGTCGGTTCCCGCTCCGATGGCGATGCCCACATCGGCGCGGGCGAGAGCGGGCGCATCGTTCACGCCGTCGCCGACCATGGCGACTCGGCCTTGATCGGCAAGGCGCGCGATTTCCGCGGCCTTGTCCTGGGGAAGCACGCCGGCGATGACCTCGTCGACGCCCGCCTGGCGCTGGATGGCGGCGGCGGTGCGTTCGTTATCCCCGGTCAGCATCACGGTGCGGATGCCCATGGCGGAAAGCTCCCGAATCGCGCGGGCGCTCGTCGGCTTGATGATGTCGGCAAGCGCGACGACGGCCTCCAGGCGTCCTCCGCGCGCGAAGAACAACGGGGTCGCGCCCTCGTCGGCGAACGATGCCGCACGAGCGGCGAAACCTTCGACCGGAACATCATGCGCATGCATCATCGCAAGGTTTCCCACCAGACATGACGCCGATCCGATCTGTGCACGCACGCCCTGGCCCGGCACCTGCGCGAAATCGTCGACATCTACGCCGGATGCGTCGATGCCCTTCTCGGCAGCATATGCGACCACCGCCTTGCCGAGCGGATGCTCGGAACGCTGCTCGATGGCGGCGATCGTGCGCAGCGCCTCTTCGACTTCCACGCCTTCGGATGTCAGGAAGGCCTGCACGCTCGGACGGCCGACCGTGATGGTTCCCGTCTTATCGAGCACGACCGTCCGCACGGTGCCCGCGATCTCGAGCGATTCGGCCGATTTGATGAGGATGCCATGCGTGGCGCCGCGCCCCGTGCCGACCATGACGGCCGTCGGGGTGGCCAGGCCGAGCGCGCAGGGGCAGGAGATGACGAGCACGCTGATAGCGAAGTTGAGCGCACTGGAAAACGGAGCGGCCAGCATGATCCAGACGAAGAGAACGAGCGCCGCGAATCCAATCACGACAGGCACGAAGACACCGGCGATCTTGTCCGCCGTATTCTGGATCGGCGCCTTCGACCCGGTAGCTTCGTCGACGAGCGCGATGATGCCCGCAAGGACCGTGTCATCGCCGGTGCGGCGGACCTCCATCGTGAAGTATCCCGCGACGTTCAAGGTCGCACCCGTGACCTCGTCGCCCGCAGCCTTGTCCACCGGCACGCTTTCGCCGGTGAGGGCGCTCTCGTCAAGGGAAGCGCTGCCTTCGATCACCACGCCGTCGAGAGGCACGCCTTCGCCCGCACGCACCACGAGCACATCGCCTATGCGGACCTGCTCGACAGGGACGACCTCTTCAACGCCGCCTTTCAAAACCGTGGCCGTCTTGGGTGCAAGGTCCATGAGCTTGCTCACGGCGTCGGTCGTGCGGCCTTTCGCACGGGCTTCGAAATACTTCCCCAGCGTGATCAGCGTCAAGATCATGCCCGCCGAGTCGAAATAGAGCCCCATGAAGGCATCGTGCGCGGCCTCCAGATCGCCTGCGCCCAGGGAAGCGGCCATGACGAACATCTTCCAGATGCTGTAACCGGTGGATGCCGCCGCGCCGAGCCCGATGAGCGAATCCATGTTGGGAGCACGGTGGAACAGGCTTTTGAATCCGTTGCTGAAGAACTTGAAATCGACGAAGATGATCGGGGCGACCAAGACGAGCTCGGCCAGGGCCGTGACCATCATATGCTCGCGGCCAAGGAAGACGCTCGGAAGAGGCCAGCCCATCATATGGCCCATGGCCAGGTAGAACAAGGGAATGCAGAAGACGAGCGAGGTAATGAGGCGCATGCGCATGCGCTTTTCCTCGGCAGCGGCGCGCGTGGTCGCGGCCTCGTGCGCAAGCTGCGCGGTGCTCTTCCCGCCGGTCGACGCGGACGCAGAAGCCTTGCGCCGAGGCTCGGCCCCGTAGCCCGCCTTGTCGACCGAAGCGGCGATGCGCTCGTTGATGCGCGCGACGTCCTCGGGCGAAAGATCCGGGGCGTATTCGACTTCCATGCTGTTCTTCAGCAGATTCACGGACACGTCGGCCACGCCTTCGACGGCGCGCGTGCAGGTATCGACGCGTGCCGAGCAGGCTGCGCACGACATGCCCGTCACATCGAACGTCTGCTTCATATCCTGCCTTCTTCCTCTTGACCGACGAGACGGCCCCGACCGAATCGGTGCGCCTGACGATTCGCTCGCTGCAGCGAAGGGATCGTCGGCAGGCCGTAGGTGCCGGCGGGCCGCGGTTATTTGAACGTGCGTATGAGGTCCATGACCTCGTCGAGCACGTCCGTATTGCCGGCTTTGACCTGCTCGACGACGCAGGTTTCCAGATGATCGTGCAGGACGAGCTCCGATACGCGCCGCACGGCGGCCTCTGCGGCCGCGAGCTGCATCAGCACGTCGCCGCAGTAGCGGTTGTCGTCGATCATATTCTTCACGCCATTGAGCTGGCCGATCGCACGATTCAACCGCTTCTTGAGATCCTCTTGGAACTCAAGGCTCCGCTCGGTGTCTTTATGTCGGCACCCGCATGCATGGGTGCTTGCAGCGTTTTCTTCTTCATCGGCCATGCGTGTTCTCCATCTACGTCGTCGTTACCCCATGGGGGTATATGCACACTATACTCCCATCGCAAGGCATTCATGGGAACGACACGGAGAAGCGGCCTGCGTCGCAGGTCGATAGGCGGCAGGGGCTTTTGACACGCCATGGGAGCCGAAGACGTTGCCGAGAGGCGTACGCGCGGCACGCTGCCGGGAGCATGTGCGCACCACGCCGCCGCCAGGCACGCACGGCCTTGACGAAGAAGGGCTCGACGCCGGCGGCTGTCGGGATGGCTATTCCCCGTACACGTACGGCCTTCGTGCGATGGAGAACACATTAGGACCGGTCACGACGACGTTATCGGCCGAACCCGAGCAATGCACCACTTCCCGCGGCGTGCCGTCGTCATTCACGCTGAGCACGATGCCCACGTGATTGAGGGCTCCTGCGTTCGTTCCCGCCAGGAAGAGAAGGTCGCCTGGTTTGACTTCGTTCCACTTGACAGGATAGGAATTCCCGATCTGCTCGGAGGTTCCCGTCCCGATGTAGCGCGCTGCAGCGGGATCGCCCGCCGCATTCACGAAGGCCCACTCGACGAAGCCGGAGCAGTCAAGTCCTATGGGCTCGATCGAACCGGTGGCCGTGCTTCCCGCGCTCGCGACGATACCCGGGCTTCCCCAGCTGTCGTTCCAGCCGACCGCCCGGCTCTTGCCTCCCCAGAAATAATCCACCTTGCCCTCGAGGGACAGAGCAGCTTCGAGAACCGCCCTGCGGCCATAGGAAATCCCGTCAGGAATACGTGCATCGATGGCCGAAAGCTCGTCTTCCGTGAGTTTCGAAGAGATCGCGCCCTCCAGCATCGTGCCGACCCCGGCACCGGTATCCGCATCGGACAGATTCTGCGCACGAGCTATCTCTTCGTCGGAAAGCCCCAGCGACTTGCCCGTCTCGGAGAGGCCCAGCATTTCCGCTTTCAGTCCGCCCGAGGGCGATGCAGTGACGCGGTTCGCAGCCCAGTAGACGCTGCCGAGGAGTTCGGCGTCGGCGGCGGAATCTATCGTGACGCCGTAAGGAAAGCCGTCGGTCTCGCCGCGCATGACCGCGTAAATCGCGAGGACATCGCGCTCGCCCGCGAT
Source organism: Slackia sp. CM382 (assembly GCF_000293015.1). Taxonomy (NCBI): domain Bacteria; kingdom Bacillati; phylum Actinomycetota; class Coriobacteriia; order Eggerthellales; family Eggerthellaceae; genus Slackia; species Slackia sp. CM382. The sequence goes on along the minus strand of NZ_ALNO01000007.1, from coordinate 78,669 downwards.
ACGCGCGTCGCGAAAGCCCGGCATAATACGGGTTGCCGCAAGGAATCGAACGGACTCCGCATCCTTCTCGAGACCTATTTCAAGCAACCGCATCTCCCAAGCGGTCGAAAGGCTGCCCCGCAAGTCGACGTTTCCCGACGTCGCCCATGACGGAACGGCATAATCGATATTCCATGTCTCGGACACGCGCGAACCTTCGTGCTGGCCATCGGTCGCTTCGCCCCGCTCCGAGCACCCGCCGGCCCCGTGCGTATCCACCGATTCGTCTCCAGATTCTTCGGCAATGGAGGTGTCGGGCTGATCCGTGGGTTCCGACGGCTCGGCAGGATCTTGAGACGGAGTCTGCGGCTGGGCATCGGAGCTCGCACCGCCCCCGGAATCGCCCTCGGGCGCAGGCTTCTTCTCATCCGAAGCTCCGTTGCCAGGCGCAGGATCCTTTTCCGTCGATCCCTCGTCGGATGAAGGCTTCTGCGCGACGGGATCGTCGGCGGGCTTCTTCTCATCATCAGGAACAGCGCCGCCGTTCGAAGGCCCATTATCCGGAGCCGTCGCGTCCCCGTCTGAATCGGCCGTCGCGTTCCCCTCCGGCTGGCCAGCCTTTTCGTCAGACGCATCATCCGCCGCAGCCTTCTGGCCGTCGGTCGCCGCAGGTGCCTCGGCGGTATCCGGATCTTCATCCGCCGCAGGAGCCGCGACCTCGGTCGGGGAGACCGCCGCATTATCGGTATCCGCAGACGCGACCACCGTATAGGCTGCCACGAGAACCAACGCAACCGCCGCAATGAAGAGCGCGGCCGAGATCCTCCATATACGCGGAACCATATACCCTCCCCAACCTGGATATGCCGTCCAATCGCCGACATCGCCGCGGCGCTGAAGAAACCTAGAATGCCTCGACGCTAACTTACAGAAAAACCCGCGCGAAGGCACGGGCCTGCTCCGTCAACCTTTAATCCGGCTTCGGATGCCAAAGCCGTCAACGCCTTCCTTTGCCAGGCCGCGTCATCGAATGCACGCTCTATCGCGCCTGCCGCCCGGCGCTTCGCCTCCGGATCGGCCTCTGCATAGATATTCAGCGTCATCGCGACGTTCGCATGCCCGAGAAGGCTCGCCACGGTACGGACGTCCACGCCCGCGCCGACCATGAACGTCGCGAAGGTATGGCGCAAATCCCGAAATGTGCATTCGAAACCGTTGTCGCGGCAGAATTGAGCGAAATCCCTGCCCAGTCGATCAGGGTTATAAGGTTGATCCCCCGATTCGCCCGCACCGACGATATAACCGTCCGCGGAAGCGCCGCCCTCGCTCCGATTCGCTTCTAAAAATGCACCCTTCAGCCTTCCAAGGGCCTCGTTCGTGTCGCTCGCCAGAGGAATGGTGCGAATGCCGCTCAACGACTTGGGCTCCTTGATGTAGAACCCTCCCTCGGCGTTGCCAAGCGCCCTGCGGACGGTGAGGGTTCCTCGGCTTGAAAAATCCGACCACTTCAGAGCGCACACCTCGCCCCTCCGCATGCCTGTCGTCAGGGCGATCTCGATCGCGAAACCGAGAGGGCTATCGTCCTGCCTGGCCAGATAGAGCATCCGAGATCTTTCCGCACGATCCAAGGCGATGAAGCGCGATCGCATCTGCTTGGGAGGCTTGCAGAAGTCGCAGGGGTTCTTGTCGATCGCTCCTTGGCCGACGGCGAACTTCAACGCCTGGCTCAACAGACGGAACGCCTTGCTGCACGTCTTCGGGGCATAGCCGTCTTTGACCATCGACGCCATCCAATCGCTGACGGCCATCACTTCCACGTCGGAAACGGTGCAGGTGCCGATATAACGCACGATGAGCCTTGCCACCGCGTGATAGTCCCGCACGGTCGACCGTTCGATGACGCCGCTGCGTTCCTTCATGCTTACGAAGAAGTCGATGTAGTCGCATATGAGTCGATCGCCGAAGTTCGTCTGTTCCGACATGCATACGCTGTGATTGACGATACCTGCTGAACCCATACCTGGTCTCCTTCCATACGCGCGGGAAGCGGGCATCCCCATCCTAGGAGAAGACGGCCGATACAAGGACGCAAGGCTTCCCGTATCCAGGGAATCGCGGCGCACGGCGTCCGCCAGGAGCGATCGAAGTCGTATGTTACCTTGATTTCCCCAGTTCAGAACCACAACATACCTATGCTCCGCGGCCCATCCTGTCACACTGCTCTATGAGGACCGCACGTAAGCCGAGCGCCAAGGATATGAAAAGAAGCATTTGTCGACGGTAGATGGCAGGCAGCGGCGAGCGGCGACGATAAGCGGCAGTGGGCCGGGTGGCGGCGAAGAGCGGGCGGGCGTCAACGATAGGGACGATAGGTGGGGGGGTGAAAAGTGAAAACCTCTCTACTGCCAAAATATCAAAGCTTAGTATACCCTATAGGGGTATATTTTCAGCACATATGTTGTAATGACAACTTAATTTCATCTCATTGGGGGCATTTTCGTTGTGAATACAACAAAACTAGTGCCCGAGATTCTCTAAGCAGCGATTTTTTGTCATCAGCATCGAATTCGATGGTCGAAAAGGGGCTATACCCCCCCCTTTTTTTTTCTCTCTCTCCTTTCGAAGCTTTTAAAGGATTGCCGCACCGACTCGATTACCTTGTCGGCACGGCATAGCCAAGACGCCAACGAGCGATTCCGATTGTCAGTGTCCTTGCGGCATGCGAATCTTCATGCTCGGTATGCCCTGTCAATGCAGCGGCTCGTTACGGCAAATCGTTATAACGCCTGATGCCGAAGGCAACTCGCCAGATGCGGGATGTCATCCGCTCGCCGCGACTCGTTACGGCGGCTCGCTAGAGCAGGACGCTCGTCGCAGCGGCTCGTTGAGGCAGCTCGCCGCGCAATTCGCGACAACCCGTTGCGGATCGCCATGGCTCGTACGACAGCCTGCTGCAACTCGCCGCAACTCGTTACGCACTGCAGCTCGCCATGGCTCGTTACTAAGGCTCGCAGCGACCTGTTACGACCCGCTATCCGTTCAAAGGCGCCGCATTCTCGACCATGTCGATGAGCTCCTGTTGGGAATGGACGCCGAGCTTCGCATAGATGTTCGCCACATGGGTCTTCACCGTATTGCGCGACAAGACCAGCTTCTCCTAAACATACGCCGCGTTGCGCCCACGCGCGAGGTATCCCATGATCTCGTGCTCGCGCGGCGTGAGTCCGCAATCCGATGCAAGGACGGCGCACGAACCCGCCATATCGAAGGTCGCACCTTCAGGAAGGGTCGACAGCTCCTTCAGGGGCCGTACGCCGTCGATCGTCTTTTGAAAGCTGAACTCCTTCAGCACGATCAAATTCACGGCGACGAACACCACCAGCACCGCAACCATGCCGCATGACAGCCAGAGCGGCTCCGTCTCGGTATTCATGGCGTGGCCCGCGAGCGCGCCGACCCCTCCCATGCGCGGCCGCGCCGTTCGAACCCCCTCGGAACCTGAGTCGATTACAGATCGAATCCCTCGGAGAAACGGGGATGCGGCCGGGTCCCTCATGTCGCCCTCGTCATACAGATCGAACCTTATGTGAGAAACGGGCTGCGGCTCAAGCCGCGGCCCGTTTCCTGCTGTAAGCATCCGAAGGACGACGACATCAGCCTCCGACGGCATCAACCGCCAACGACGCCGGTCGAAGGTTCTCGAACGCGCGGCCGGCCAACCCCTCCTAGGTGCGGCCGCAGCATTCGAACCCCCCCTAATCCACCGCAGGCGGTTCTACTTCGCAGACATAGCCTTCGGCGATATCCGCGTCTATGGTCACCTTCGCGCCCTCGAGCACGTCGCCTGCGATGATCATGTTCGCGATGCGGTCGACCACCTCGCGCTGGATCAAACGCTTGAGCGGACGGGCGCCGTACACCGGATCGAACCCGTCGATCGCGAGCTGTTCGATGGCGGCAGGCGTCACGTCGAGCGTGATGCGACGATCCTCAAGACGCTCGCGCACAGCCTTGAGCTGAAGCCTGACGATGGGCTCCATTTCCTGCGACGACAGCCCGTTGAACGTGATCACGTCGTCGATACGGTTCAGGAACTCGGGCCTGAAGGTCTGGCTCAGCGACTCGTTGATCTTGCGGTGAAGCTCGGCCAGCCGCTGGGCGGCGGTGCTCACGTCGGCCTGCATCATGTCTTCGACCATCTTGCCCATGGACTCCTCGGCCTCGCGCGCGCTGTACTCGCGGATCGACTGGCTGCCCACGTTCGACGTCATGATGATGATCGCGTTCTTGAAGCTGACCTCGCGGCCCTGGCCGTCGGTCAGCCGGCCGTCGTCCAGAACCTGCAGCAGCACGTTGAACACATCCTGGTGGGCCTTCTCGATCTCGTCGAGCAGCACCACGGTGTACGGCCTGCGGCGCACCGCCTCGGTCAGCTGCCCGCCCTCGTCGTAGCCCACGTATCCCGGAGGCGCCCCGATCAGACGCTGGACGCTGAACTTCTCCATGTACTCGGACATGTCGATGCGCACCATGGCCTTCTCGGTATCGAACAGGTATTCCGCAAGCGCCTTGGCAAGCTCGGTCTTGCCGACGCCGGTCGGGCCGAGGAACAGGAAGCTGCCGATGGGGCGATTCGGATCGGAAAGCCCGGCACGGTTGCGGCGAATGGCGCCCGCGACCGCGTGCACGGCCTCGTCCTGGCCGATGACGCGCTCATGCAGACGGTCTTCGAGATCGATCAGCTTGGCCATCTCGCCCTGCATCATCTTCGTGACGGGGATGCCGGTCCATGCGCTCACGACCTCGGCGATCTCCTCTTCGGAGACCTCTTCCTTAAGAATCGCGCCGTCGCCCTGCTTCGCCGCCACCGCGGTTTCGGCCTCGGCGAGCCGGCGCTGCAGGTCGGGAATGCGCGCATAGCGGATCTCGGACGCCCTGGACAGATCGCCCTCGCGCGTCGCCTGCTCCTCTTCGGTATGCGCCTGGTCGATCTCGGTCTTCAGGCGCTGGACGCTTTCGATCACGTCCTTCTCGTTACGCCATTCGGCCTTGCGCGCATCCAGCCACTCCTTCGACGTGGCCATCTGGCGACGCAGCTCCTCCAGACGCTCCTGAGATGCCGCATCCTCTTCCTTCATGAGGGCCTGCTCTTCGATCTGCATCTGCGTGTACTTGCGCTCGGCCTGGTCGATTTCCTGCGGCATGGAATCGATCTCGATGCGCAGACGGCTTGCCGCCTCGTCCATCAGATCGATCGCCTTGTCGGGAAGGAACCTGTCGGAGATATAGCGGTTCGAAAGCTCGGCCGCCGCGACGATCGCCGAATCGGTGATGCGCACGCCATGGTGGATCTCGTACTTCTCTTTGAGCCCGCGCAGGATGGCGATGGTGTCCTCCACCGTCGGCTCGCCGATGAACACCTGCTGAAAGCGGCGCTCGAGGGCCGCGTCCTTTTCGATGTACTTGCGGTACTCATCGAGCGTCGTGGCGCCGATGGCATGGAGCTCGCCGCGCGCGAGGGCCGGCTTGAGCATATTGCCCGCGTCCATCGAGCTGTCGCCCGTGGAACCCGCACCGACGATGGTGTGCAGCTCGTCGATGAACAGGATGATGCGCCCCGCCGACTGCTTGACCTCGGAGAGCACGGCCTTCAAGCGGTCTTCGAACTCGCCGCGGTACTTCGCGCCCGCCACCATCTGCCCAAGATCAAGCGCGATGAGGTCGCGATCCTTCAAGCTCGTGGGCACGTCGCCCGCAACGATGCGCTGGGCAAGGCCTTCGACGATGGCCGTCTTGCCGACGCCCGGCTCGCCGATGAGCACGGGGTTGTTCTTGGTGCGGCGGGAAAGCACCTGGATCGTGCGGCGGATCTCGTCCGAGCGCCCGATGACCGGGTCGAGCTTGCCCTCGCGCGCCATCTGCGTCAGGTTCTGGCCGTAGGTGTTGAGCGCATCGAGCTCGAGCTTGCTCGACTGATCCGTCACGCGCGCGTCGCCGCGCAGATCGTCGTAGGCCTCTTCCACGCTCTTATGCGTGACGCCCGCCATGTTGAGGATCTTGCCGGCCTGGCCCTTGTCGTCGGCCAGCGCGATGAGCAAGTGCTCGCTCGTCGCGTAGCTGTCTCCCATCTTCTCCGCGATCTTCACGGCATTGTCCAGCACCTTCAGAAGGTTCTGGGTGGGCATGGGCATCCCCATGACGCCGCCCGTGACCTTCGGACCGTTCTCGATCGCCGTGTTGACGTTGATCTTCAGCTGCTCGGGGTCGGCCCCCACGCGCTTGACGATGGCGGAAAGGTTGTTTTCTCCGGAATCGAGCAGGGCCTTCAGCAGGTGGATGGAATCGACCTGTTGCGTATCGGCATCGCCTGCGATGCCCATCGCGCTCTGGAACGCCTCCTGGGCGGTAATAGCGAGCTTGTCCAATCTCATGATCGAACGCCTCCTTTTGACATATCTTCTAACCTGCAACGATGCCGCACATGCTCAGACCATGCGGCATATGCGAACGGCCACGTCCGCAACCAGGCCGCATCGTCATCGCCCCGCCGCGCAACCTGGGCGTTTCGCATAAGCGCGGCCATGGGGTTCAATAATCCAACCCGCCCATGCGACCGCTTCCGAGCCGCCGCACGGGAGATGCAGTCTGGGGAAGCTGCGCCTGCGGCAGCATGAGCGCGGTCACGTCGGCGCGCGTCTCGAGTTCGTGCACGCGGTCGGCGAGACGACGGACCTTCTTATGCAGATCGTCGATCTCGTCGTCGCGCTCGTCGAGGCGCCCCTTCAGATCGAGGATGCGGATGACGCCCGCGAGGTTGATGCCCTCGCTCGTCAGCTCGTTGATAAGCTCGAGCCGATCGATGTCGGCCTGCGAGTACATACGGGTGTTCCCGCTCGTACGCTGGGGCGTGACCAGCCCTTTCTGTTCGTAGATACGCAGCGTCTGGGGATGGACCCCGGCAAGCTGGGCGGCCACGCCGATCATGTACAGCGGCCTGTTCCTATCTTCCATATCCGTCTCCCGTCTAGGCACCGAACGCGGCACGGACCTGAACGCCCGATACCTGCTCGGCTTCTTTCAATGCTTCGAAGGCCGTGCGCTCGGCCGCGGAAAGCGTGCGGGGAACCGTCACGCGAATCGTGCAGCGCAGAGACCCGCGGGCACCGCCCTTGACGTTCGGGGCGCCCTTGCCGCTCAACTTGAGCTGGGCTCCATCCTGCGTTCCGGCGGGAACCTTGATGCGGACCTTCGTGCCGTCGGGCGCAGGCACGACCACCGAAGCGCCCAGCGCGGCTTCCGAGACCGTGACAGGAACGTCCATCGTCACGTCGGCGCCATCGCGCGCGTACAGCGGATGCGAGCCTATCTTCGTGGTGATCAGCAGATCCCCTGCGGCACCGCCAGCTTTTCCCGCTGCGCCCTTGCCGTGCAGGCGGATGCGGCCGCCGTCCACGGCTCCTGCAGGAACGCGCACGTCGAGCGTCTCGGACGAACCGTCGGGAGCCTTCACGCTCACCTTCTTCATGCAGCCGGAAAAGGCCTCGTCGAACGTCACGTTGAGCGTGAGGTTCATGTCGCGTCCGCGCATCGGGCGCGCGGCTCCCGGTTGCCCGAAGCCACCGAAGCCCGCGCCGCCGTACGGCGAGCGCCCGCGTCCGCCGAACCCGCCGAAGATATCGTCCAGGTTCCAGTCGGTTCCGAACGCCCCTTCGCCACGGCGCATGCTTTCAAGAATGTCTTCCCATCCGCCCATGCCGGCGAACGGATTCTGCCCGCCTGCGCCGTGGGGGATGCGCTGCGCATCGGCCGTGCCGTAGCGGTCGTAGACCTTGCGCTTCTTCTCGTCGCTCAGGACCTCGTAAGCTTCGTTGATCTGCTTGAACCGCGTCTCATCGCCGCCCGCATCCGGATGATGCGTGCGTGCGAGCTTGCGAAACGCCTTTTTGATCTCGTCTTGCGTGGCGCTGCGCGCAACGCCGAGCGTCTTGTAGTAATCAGGCGTCTGAGCCATGACAACGCCACCTCCTTCTCAGTGTTCGGACATGTATTGAAAAGCGGGCCCGAACAGCCCGCTTCCCCTTCGTCTACTTGTGCTCCGATGCGTCCGGCTCGGGCTCTCTCTTCGGTCCGCCGCTCGAAATGGCGACCATCGCCGAACGAATGACCTTCGATCCCATGCGATAGCCCTTCTGGTACACCTGCGCCACGGTCTCGTCGGGAACCGACGGATCGGGCACGGTGGCGACCGCCTGATGGGCGAGCGCGTCGAACGGTTCTCCGACAGGATCGACTGCCTTGAGGCCGTGCTTCTCCAGAACGCCGGCAAGCTTGGCGCCGATGGCCTTCACGCCGTCGAGCAGGCCGGTCTCGCCGTTCTGCTCGGCATGGGAGACGGCGCGCTCGAAATCGTCGAGAACGGGGAGCACGTCTTCCATCAGGCGCTCGGTCGCGCGCTTGCGAATCTGGTCGTTCTCTTCGGCGGTGCGCTTGCGGAAGTTGTCCCAGTCGGCCTGAAGCCTCAGGTACTTGTCGCGCATGGCCGAGGCCTCCGCGCGCGCCTGCGCAACCTCCTGATCGCTCGTCACGGAAGCCGACGCCTCGGCAGGTTCGTCGCCTTCGACCTCGGCGCCGTCCTGAACCCAGGCTTCGACCTCGTCGGCGAAGGACGGCTCGGCGGCGGGAGAGGCCTCGTCCCCGGAAGGGGCGGCCTGTTCGGCCGCCTCGTCTACGGGTTCATCGGTGCCGTCGATGGGAATCTTGCGCGGATCGGAGCTCTTGCCGTCTTCGGTCATGGCTATTTCCCCTCGTCGGTCTTATCGTCCACGACTTCGTAATCGGCTTCGATCGGACCGTCATCCTGAGCAGGAGCCGCGCCCGCGGCGCCCGGAGCGCCGGCCTCGGCCTGCTGCGCGGAGTAGACGACCTCGGCCAGCGAGTATCCGACCTGCTGCAAACGTTCGCTTGCGGCCTTGATGGCCTCGATGTCGGAGCCGGAAAGCGCGCTCTTGGCGTCTTCGATGGCAGACTCCGCCTCCGACTTCTTGTCGGCGGAAACCTTGTCGCCCAGCTCGTCGAGCGTCTGCTGCGTGGCGTTGACCAGGGAGTCCGTATTATTGCGGACTTCGATCTCTTCCTTGCGCTTGGCGTCTTCGTCGGCATGGGCCTCGGCGTCCTTGACCATGCGGTCGACTTCGTCGTCGGACAGCGCGGTGGAGCCGCTGATCGTGATCTGCTGCTGCTTGCCGGTGCCCAGGTCCTTGGCGGAGACGTTCACGATGCCGTTGGCGTCGATGTCGAACGTGACTTCGATCTGCGGCACGCCGCGACGGGCCGCGGGGATGCCGGTGAGCTGGAAGCGGCCGAGCGTCTTGTTGTCGTTGGCCATCTGGCGCTCGCCCTGCAGGACGTGGATCTCGACGGACGTCTGGTTGTCGGCGGCCGTGGAATAGACCTCGGTCTTGCGGGTCGGAATCGTGGTGTTGCGGTCGATCATCTTGGTCATGACGCCGCCGAGCGTCTCGACGCCGAGGGACAGCGGCGTGACGTCGAGCAGCAGGATGCCTTCGACATCGCCGGACAGGACGCCGCCCTGGACGGCCGCGCCGATGGCGACGACCTCGTCGGGGTTGACGGACATGTTCGGCTGCTTGCCGGTCATGTTCTTGACCAGCTCCTGGACGGCAGGCATACGAGTCGAACCGCCGACGAGGATGACCTCGTCGACTTCACCGGCACCGAGGCCCGCGTCGGTCAGCGCGCGGGAGACGGGCGCCTTGCAGCGCTCGAGCAGGTTGCGCGTGATGCGCTCGAATTCGGCGCGGGTCAGCGTGTAGTCCAGATGGACCGGCTGGCCGTCGACGGCGGTGATGAACGGCAGGTTGATATTGGCCTGGGTGGTGTTGGAAAGCTCCATCTTGGCCTTCTCGGCCGCTTCCTTCAGACGCTGGAGGGCCATCTTGTCGGCACGCAGATCGACGCCCTGGTCGGCCTTGAACTTGGTTGCCAGCCAGTCGATGACGCACTGGTCCCAGTCGTCGCCGCCCAGGTGGTTGTCGCCCGCGGTGGAGAGAACCTCGAAGACGCCGTCGCCCAGCTCGAGCACGGACACATCGAACGTGCCGCCGCCCAGGTCGAAGACCAGGATCTTCTGATCCTTATCCACCTTGTCGAGGCCGTAGGCCAGAGCCGCGGCCGTGGGCTCGTTGATGATGCGCTTGACATCGAGGCCGGCGATCTTGCCGGCGTCCTTCGTGGCCTGGCGCTGCGCGTCGTTGAAGTACGCGGGGACGGTGATGACGGCTTCGGTGATGGTGCCGCCGACCTGCTTCTCCGCGTCGGCCTTCAGCTTCTGGAGCACCATCGCGGAAACTTCCTCGGGCGTGTAGGTCTTGCCGTCGATGTCGATGACCGCACGGCCGTCCTTGCCGCGCACCACCTTGTACGCGACGGTCTTCTGCTCCTCGGAGGTTTCGGAGAAGCTGCGGCCGATGAAGCGCTTGACCGAGGAGACGGTGTTCTCGGGGTTGGTGACCGCCTGGTTCTTGGCGGCCTTGCCGACGACGCGTTCGCCGTCCTTGCGGAAGCCTTCGACAGACGGCGTGGTGCGGTCGCCCTCGGCGTTCACGAGAATGGTCGGCTCATTGCCTTCCATGACGGCCATGGCGGAGTTCGTGGTGCCAAGGTCGATGCCCAGGATCTTTCCCATATGTATCAGTCCTCTCATATCCGCATCCCGCATTCGGGACGCTGGCGGGGTTCCGGTCCGCCGACTGTTTCTGACCTAAATAAAACGCCATGGCTGCCGGCCTGAACGGATCCCGCCGGCCAACCCTTTGGCGCGATGCAAATATATTATCTAAGTGTGTTACTGTCAAGTTTTCTCACAAGTAATCTGACATGTTACTTAACTGTCAGAAAAGATGATTTCCTGAGCGTACGCAGCATGGATGCGGAAGGAGGGATTATCGGGAATGCGCACCTGGGCCGGGCATGATACTCTGAAACGCACATGAGGCGCGCCTCTTCCCCTTGCTCGAAAGGAGCTGCCATGATCGAACTCGATGATAAGAAGGTCCTCTACGCGTTCTCTTCCGAACTCGCCCCGGCCCTGACCGTCGAATCGGGCGAAACCGTCCGCATCCGCACGAAGGACTGCTTCGGCAACCAGGTTCGAAGCGAAGCCGACACGCTCGACTCCATCGATTGGGATGCCATCAATCCCGCGACCGGACCCGTCTTCGTGAAGGGCGCCAAGGCGGGCGGCGCGTTGAAGGTCTCGATAGAGAACATCGAGCTCGATGCGCAGACCGCTTCCTGCACGGGAAAGGGCGAGGGCGCCTGCGGCGACCTGTTCGATGCCTGGAGCACGCATTTCTGCAAGGTGGACGGCGATTCGCTCGTCTGGAACGATGCGGTCTCCTTCCCGCTCAATCCGATGATCGGCGTCATCGGCGTGGCACCCGCGGGCGCTCCCGTCAACTGCGGCACGCCCGGCAGCCACGGCGGCAACATGGACAACACCGCCATCACGACGGGCGCGACGCTCTATTTCCCCGTCGCCTGCGAAGGCGCGCTGTTCGGATGCGGAGACATGCACGCGGCCATGGGCGACGGCGAGGTGAGCGTATCGGGCGCGGAAGTGGCCGGCTTCGCCACCGTCACGCTGACCGCCCTTCCCGAGCTTTCCCTGAAGAATCCGGTGATCGAAAACGCGACGCACTTCGGCACCATCGCCTCGGCCGCCACGATGGACGAAGCCGCAGAAATCGCCGTGCACGACATGGTGGAGATCGTCGCCGAGCGTACCGACATGTCGGAAGCAGACCTGGTCATGCTGTTCTCGCTCGTCGCCGACGTGCAGGTCTGCCAGTTCGTCGATCCCGAGAAGACCATCCGCTTCATGGTGCCCAAGAGCGTGCTCGACCAGATCGGGTTCTCGTTCTAGAAGCCCTGGCGCCCGTCCGCCGGAATCGAAACGGCCTGCCTCCCGGCAAGGGAGGCGGGCCGTTCTGCATCGCGTTATTCGGCTTCCTTCGCAGGCGGTTCCGCGTCGGCGACCATCAATGCGCAGACATCCTCCGCATAGGCCGCCGGATCTTCGATCGGCAGCCCCTCGACCAGCAGCGCCTGGCCGTAGAGCACGTTCGCATACAGACGCACCTTTTCCGCATCGCCCGCTGCCTGGGCGGCCGCAAGCGTCGCGAACACCGCGTGATCGGCGTTGAGCTCCAGCACGCGCGAAGCCTTCATCGGCTCTTCGCCCGGCATCCGGTTCTGCGCGAACACCTTCTCCATCTCGAGCGATATCGGGCCCTCGGCGGTCACGCAGGCGGGCGCATCGGTCAGGCGCGACGAAACGACCACCTTCGACACGGCGTCGCCGAGCGCATCTTTCATCGCGGACAGGAGGCCGGCGTTGTCCTTCGCGGACTGCTCGGCCGCTTCCTTCTGCTCGTCGCTCGCCAGATCGAGATCCCCGCCCGCCACGTTCGCGAACGGCTTCTCGGCATAGTCCTGCATGGCTTGGATGCAGAACTCGTCGACCTCGTCGGTGCAGACCAGAACATCGAACCCTTTCGCAAGCACCGACTTCACGACCGGGGTCTTGACCACGCGATCGATCGAGTCGCCGGCGGCGTAGTAGATCGATCCCTGGTCGGCACGCATGCCCTCGACGTATTCATCCAGCGTGACCATTTTCCGCTGACGGGCCGAATAGAACAGGAGCAGATCGGCGAGCTGGCCCTTCGCCATGCCGTACGAGGTGTAGATTCCCAGCTTGATGCTGCGACCGAAATCGGCGAAGAACGCCTCGTAGGTTTCGCGATCCGTATCGCGCATGCCGGCGAGCTCGGATTTGATCTTCTTCTCCACGCGCTTGGCGATGGCATGGAGCTGGCGATCGTGCTGCAGCGTTTCGCGCGAGATGTTGAGCGTCAGGTCGTCGCTTGCCACGACGCCGCGCACGAAGCCGAAATAATCGGGCAGAAGCTCTTCGCACTTGTCCATGATCAGGACATTCGAACTATAGAGCGCAAGGCCTTTCTTGAAATCGCGCGCATAGAGGTCGTAGGGCGGACGGCTCGGAACGAACAGCAGCGCATCGTAGGTCAGCGCGCCTTCCGCATGCAGGGAAACCGTACGCAACGGATCGGCGAAGTCGTGGAAATCCGCCTTGTAGAATTCGGCGTATTCCTCGTCGGTCACGTCGGAGCGCTTGCGCTTCCAGATCGGCACCATGGAATTCATGGTCTCGAGCTCCGTGTACTGCTCGTATTCCGTCTTGTAGTCGTCGCCGGCATCTTCGGGCTTCGGCAGCGGGCGCGACTTCGAGACCTCCATGCGGATGGGATAGCGCACGTAGTTGCTGTATTTCTTGATGAGGTCCTTGAGCGCGTACTGGCTCAGGAAGGAATCGTAATCGGCCTCGTCGGTGGAGGGCTTGAGCGTCAGGATGACGTCGGTGCCGTGGCCTGCGCGCTCGGCAGGGGATACCGTATAGCCCTCGATGCCGTTGGATTCCCAGGCGAAGGCCTCGTCGGATCCGTACGCCTTCGACACGACGCGCACGTGGTCGGCCACCATGAAGGCCGAGTAGAACCCGACGCCGAACTGCCCGATGATATCGATCGCGTCGGCCGGCGCGGAAGCTTCCGCCGTCGCGCCTTCAGACGCCTCGGGCGCGGAGGCTCCGTCGGCGACGGTTTCGTCGTCAGCGGCGTCGCCTGTGCCCTTCGACTTGGGATTCTCGGTCTTGAATTCAAGGCTCCCGGAATGAGCGATGGTGCCCAGGTTGCGATCGAGCTCTTCGGACGTCATGCCGATGCCCGAGTCGGAAACGGTGATCGTGCGGGCATCCTTGTCGAAGGACACGAGAATTCCCAGTTCATCGGCCGCCAACTGAATATCGGAATCGGTCAGGCTCTTGAAGTAGAGCTTATCGACCGCATCGGAGGCGTTGGAGATGAGCTCGCGCAAGAAGATCTCGCGGTTCGTATAGATCGAGTTGATCATCAGATCGAGGAGCTTCTTGCTCTCTGTCTTGAATTTGCGCATGGAGAAAACGACCTTTCGCGTGACATACCGTTTGGCACTCTTACCTCTTGAGTGCCAAAGCAGATTGTAGCCCCGCGATTCACCACGTCAAGAAACGTCGCCGAATCGCAACCTTGCCGCATCGAAAGGAACGCGCACCAGTCGGCGGAGGGATGCCGCAGGACATGGCGGAAGGCGACGTGCAGCTTCGATTCTGGAGATGCCTGGTTTGAACCCGAAGGAGCTTTCCGGCGATTCCTCCAACCCCCCCCAATTCTTGCATTCCGAATCAAGGGGCGCGACGCCGGATCTCTCTACGCGTCCGGCCCCTGCGCGTCGGTCCGTGGCTTCCCGGCCTTCGATTCATCGGCCTTCGCCGATCGCCACAGCTCTTCGAGCTCGGCGGCATCGCGCCCTTCCAGCGCGTCGGAGCCACCGGCTTCCGCTTCCATATGGGCCCATCGCGCACGGAATTTCGCGTTCGACGCGCGCAGCGCGCTCTCGGCATCGATGCCGCGCCACCGCGCGACGTTCACGAGCGCGAACAGGACGTCGCCGAATTCGAGCGCGGCCTCCTCGGGAGTCGCCGCCGCCTTGAATTCCGCGACCTCTTCGGCGACTTTGTCCCATACACCCTGCTCATTGGACCATTCAAACCCGACGGCCGCCGCCTTGCGCGAAATCTTCTGCGCCTGCAGCAGCGCCGGAAGGTTCTTGGGCACCGCGTCCAGCAGCCCGTCGGACGCCCGCGCGGCCGCACGTTCGGAAAGCTTCACCTGCGCCCAGATTGCCTCGACATCGGCCGCCGTCCCGGCATGCGCGCCGCCGAATACGTGCGGATGGCGGCGAACGAGCTTGTCGTCAAGGTCTTTGCATACGTCATCGATGGAAAAGGAGCCTTCTTCCTCGGCCATGCGGCTCTGCAGGAGAATCTGCATCAGCACGTCGCCGAGCTCTTCGCGCATGTGGTCGACGTCGCCCGCTTCGATCGCGTCGACGGCCTCGTACGCTTCCTCGATCATGTTCGCCGCGATGCTCTCATGCGTCTGCGTGCTGTCCCAAGGGCACCCCGTTTCAGGATCGCGGAGCGCGGCGATGGTTTCAACGAGCGTGTCGAACGCGGGATGGGTCGAAGCGTGCGGATGGGATTCGGTCATGGGAGTCCTCGGCGAACGTCAGTCCTCGACGATCTCCGTGATGACGCCCATCGGGCATTCCTCGACGCAGTCGCCGCACGCGATGCACGCCTCTTCGTTCTCGATCGTGACGACGCCGCCTTCGATGGCGAGGACGTCCTGCGGGCATTCGTCCACGCAGATGCCGCAGCCGATGCATTCATCGATTTCAAATACAGGATGAGACATGATGAGCTCCTTACCCCCTTGGTAAAACATGCAGGCCGCGCACCCAGATACGCAAGGGGCGAAACGGCAAGTGCAAGATACCATGGGGCACGGCATTTGCAACCTCTGTTGCGAAATTGACTCCGAACGGCATGCGTGCGTCAGAAGGCCGTCAACCGAGCCTCGACCTGAGTCGCTTGAGCAGCGCCCAGTCGCGCTGCTTCAGCCGATCCGAGGCCAGGTCGTCGGAAAACGAGGAGAAGGCCGCGACGGGCCGACCGAGCAGCGATCCCTCCGCATCGAGCCTGACCTGGCTGCGATAGGCCTCTTCCAAAAGGCGCGCCGCCTGCTCGTCGAGCACGACGAGCGCCACCGGATCGAGCGCTTCCACGAGCCTGAACGCCTCCGCCGCGGAAAAACCGCCTACGGAAACGAACGATACGGCGTCGTATCCGATCCGCGGAGCAGACGCGCTAATCGCGGACTTCGCGGCATCGGAAGGCGTTTTCCATGAAAGCGCGCACAGGTAGGCATCCGGATCGCCCTCGATGGCCGCCGCGTAGGGCGCCAGGTCGCGATCGCGTGCGCGGGAAAACGTATTACTTTTGAGAGGTTTTTTCACTCCGTTTTTCCTTTTATCACGTTCATCTGCTGGTTCAAGGAGCACAATAGCACCATACGACAACCAAAGGAGGCAGCCATGTGCACCAACGGAGTCAACACCGGCCAGTTCGAGCAGATGATCGAGCAGATCGACGACCATCTGAAGCTTGAGCGCCGCTGGACCCATAACCTCGGCCACACCGCCGGCGACGCCGGCTTCGCGACCGTATCCGAAAAGCTGCATGAAGCCATGTCCATGATCGACGACGTGCGCGCGCTCCTCGACGAAGCGAAGGATGCCCTCGAAGACGACGCGAGCACCGCAACCGGCGTGACCGTCGAACTGGTGTAGGCATGGGGCGCGACTTGATGAGGTTCTCGGTCGCGATGCCCGAGGACCTTCTGGTCGAATTCGATAAGCTCGTCGCCACGCGCGGGCTCGCGAAGAACCGCAGCGAAGTGGTGCGCGACCTCGTGCGCGAAGCGCTTGCCGGCCAGGCAAGCGGCGAGCCCGGCGAAGAGGTCATGGGCACGCTGACGATCGTCTTCAACCATCACGCGAGCGACGTGCGCGAGAAGCTCGATTCCATCCAGCACGACTACCTCGACCAGATCATCACGAGCGTGCATGTGCATATCGACCATGAGCTCTGCATGGAGGTCGTGATCCTGCGCGGCGAAACCGATGTGATCCAGGCCATATCCAACCTGATCCTCGGCACGAAGGGCGTCCTGCACGGCAACCTGGCCATCACCGCCACGGGCCGGAACCTCATCGGCCTCGACAGCGGCGCGGCGCATGGGCGCGATCACGTCCATGCGCACGACGATGCAGCCGACCACGACGAAGACGCCTTCCCCGCGCGCGGGTTCGAGCGCGGGAACTTCAATGCCGCAGGCTACGGAGCAATCGCGTCCGACCAGGGACTCGCGGGAAACCCGCAACGCCCGCACCCGCGCGTCCGCATGCACGGATCCGCGCGCAAGTAGCGCATGGAGAGGGCCGCGACCGGGCCTTCAAAGGGGGATTATGAGAGAGGCGCTTGACATACGCGTCCACGGCATCGTCCAAGGCGTCGGATTCCGTCCGTTCGTCTATCGAGCCGCGAAGCATAACCTTATCGACGGATGGGTCTTGAACGGCATCGACGGCGTGCGCATCCACGCCGAAGGAGAAGCGTCCGATCTGGACGATTTCGTCCTGGAGCTTTCGGAGCACGCTCCCGCCGCATCGCGCGTCGAAGAGATCCTGCTCGACGAAGTCCCGCTCGAGGGCTTCGATTCCTTCGAGATCCGCCATTCGGACGAAACGTCCTCCGATGCGACGACGCTCATCTCGCCCGACCTTGCCACCTGCGACGACTGCATCCGCGAGCTCTTCGACCCTGCCGACCGGCGCTATCGCTACCCGTTCATCAACTGCACGAACTGCGGGCCTCGCTACACGATCATCGATGCGCTGCCCTATGACCGCCCGTCCACATCCATGGCGGCGTTCCCCATGTGCCCGACCTGCGCGCACGAATACGCCGATCCCGCCGACCGGCGCTTTCACGCCCAACCCGACGCCTGCTTCGACTGCGGTCCCCATATATATTGGAAGGAAGCGGCCGACGCTGCGACGCCCGCGGATGCAGACGTGCATGAAAACGCGGATACGGATGCACGAACCAGGACGCTGCGCGACCGGCATCCCGAACTCGAATGGGGAAGCGACCTGGCGGCAGGCGATGCCATCATCGAACGAGCCTGCTCCTGGCTGCACGACGGGCGTATCCTCGCCGTCAAGGGGCTCGGCGGATTCCACCTGGTCTGCGATGCCGCAAATCCTGAAACCCTTGCCGAGCTCCGGACGCGCAAGCGCCGCGAGGGCAAGGCCTTCGCCGTCATGGCGCCTTCGTTGGACGCCGTCCGCGCATGCTGCGCCGTGTCCCCTGAAGAAGAACGCCTGCTCGTAAGCCCGGCGCATCCTATCGTGCTGCTCAAGAAGAAGCCCGGCGCCGTCTTCGCCGCAGGGCTCGCCGACGATCTCTCCGAGCTCGGCGTCATGCTCCCCTATACGCCCCTGCAGCACCTCATGCTTGCAGAATTCGGGTCGATGCTGGTAATGACTTCGGGAAATGTGCATGACGAACCCATCCAGACCGACGACGAGGCCGCATGGAAGGCCCTTGCCGGCATCGCGGACGCCTTCGTCGGCAACGACCGCGCCATCGAGACCCGCTTCGACGACTCGGTCGCACGCGTCATCCGCGTGGGAGGCGATGCCGCCGTGCAGCTCATACGACGCGCCCGCGGCTTCGCGCCGATGCCCATCAAGCTCGCGCGGCCCGCGAACGGCACAGGGCAAGGGCAGGAACATGCCGATACGCCGACCATCTTCGCCGTCGGGCCCGAGCAGAAGAACGTCCTCTGCCTCCTGCGCGGCGACGACGCATTCGCAAGCCAGCATATCGGCGACATGGAAAACGCCGAGACCTTCGATGCCTGGCTCGAGGCCAAGAACCGCCTCGAGCGCCTCTTCGACGCGAAGCCGACCGTCATCGCACGCGACATGCATCCCGAATACCTGACGAGCAAATGGGCGGACGAGATGCGCCGCACGCACGGCATACGCGTCATGGACGTGCAGCACCACCATGCGCACATCGTGTCCGCCATGGCGGAGCACGACATCGACGACGCGGTCATCGGCGTCGCGTTCGACGGGACCGGATACGGATTCGACGGCGCCATCTGGGGCGGCGAAATCCTGATCGCGAACCGCGTCGACTTCGAGCGCTTCGCGAACCTCACGTACGTCCCGATGCCCGGCGGCGCGGCCGCGGTGAAGCATCCTGAACGCATGGCGTTCGGCGCCCTGTGGGCCTTCGACCTGATCGACCATCCTGGGGCCCGCCCCTTGGAAGACAGGCTCGGAGATGCGGCGAACGTCTGCGCGTCCATGATGGAGCGCGGCTTGAACGCGCCTTCGACCTCGAGCGTCGGGCGCATCTTCGACGCGCTTTCGGCACTCGTCGGCATCTGCGCGCACGCGCGGTACGAAGGCGAGGCCGCCGTGCTCTTCGAAGCCGCCATCGACGGATGCGAGACGCGCGACGCCTACGAGATAGCCATCGTCAAGAATGCCGCGACCGCGGAAAGCACCGCGCACGACACGAGCGTCGTGCTGCTCGACTCCGAGCCGCTCTTCCGCGGCGTCCTCGACGATCTGGCGGCCGGCACGCCCGTACACGTCATAGCTGCGAAGGCCCATAACGCCTTCGTCCAGGCGATCGTCCAGACGTGCCTGCTCGCCCAGGCCGCCTACGGCATACGGACGGTCGTGCTCTCCGGCGGCGTCTTCATGAACCGATATCTCATCGAACACACGATCGAATCCCTGATGGAAGCAGGATTCACCGTCGTGATCAATCGCGAGCTCCCTCCCAACGATGGAGGCCTCTCCTACGGACAGGCGGCGGTCGCATCCGCACGCCTAGGAAGCGAGTAAGACATGTGCCTAGCGATCCCCGCACGCATCACCGAATTCAAAGAAGGCAATATCGCGACGGTCGACATCCTCGGCGTGACCCGCCAGATCTCCGTCGACCTGACGCCCCAGGCCATGCTCGATGACTACGTCCTCGTGCATGCCGGCTTCGCGATCGAAGTCGTGAGCCAGGAGGATGCCCAGGCCACGCTCGATCTGATCGACCAGATTCCCGAACTCGTGGATGACATGGAGTGACGCCATGTTCGATTTGAACACGTTCAAGGATCCGAAGCGTGCGCGCAAGCTCATCGGCGCCATCGAGGCCGTCGCGCCCGAACACGCCACGCTCATGGAGGTCTGCGGCACCCATACGGTATCCATCGCGCGTTTCGGCATCCGCAACGTCATGCCCGCAGGCACGCGCCTGGCGTCGGGCCCCGGATGCCCGGTCTGCGTCACCGCGAACGAGGACATCGACGTCGCCATCGCGCTCGCGCGCACGCCCGACGCCATCATCACCACGTTCGGCGACATGACGCGCGTGCCCGGCAGCACCTCGTCGCTCAATAAGGAAAAGGCCCAGGGCCGCGACATCCGCGTCGTCTATTCGCCCCTCGACGCGCTCGCCATCGCGAAGGCCAATCCCGACCGCCAGGTCATCTTTCTCGGCGTCGGATTCGAAACCACCACGCCGCTCGTCGCGATCGCCATCAAGCGCGCGAAAGCCGAGGGGCTGGCCAATTTCTCGGTCTACGCAGCGTGCAAGAACATGCCCAACGCGCTCGATGTCCTGATGGGCGATCCCGAGCTCAAGGTCGACGCGCTCATCCTGCCCGGGCACGTAAGCACGATCATCGGCATGGAACCCTACCGCTTCCTCGCGGAGAAATACCGCATCCCCGGCGTCATCGCCGGCTTCGAGCCGCTCGACATCCTCGATGCGCTGCTCATGATCTTCCGCCAGCTGTCCGAAGGCCGCGCGGACATCGAGAACGCCTATGCGCGCGGCGTCATGCCGCACGGCAACGAAGTCGCGCTCGCCGCGATCGACGAGGTGTTCGAGACCTGCACGGTCTCGTGGCGCGGATTGGGCCCGATCGAGGGGAGCGGCTATCGCATCCGCGAGGAATTCGCCGCGTACGACGCGATGCGGCGCTTCGCCCCCACCGTCGAAGAGACGCGCGAGCACAAGGGCTGCCGGTGCGGCGACGTGCTGCGCGGCATCATGACCCCCGCCGAATGCCCGCTGTTCCGCAAGGCCTGCAGCCCCGAGAATCCGATCGGTCCCTGCATGGTCAGCTCCGAAGGGTCCTGCGCGGCCTACTATCGGTATTACTGAGCCTGCCTGCGCATGCGCGCAGTCGGAAAGGACGGAAGATGAAAGACGAAACGGTCCTGCTCGGCCACGGGTCGGGCGGTTCGATGATGAAACGCATCATCGACGACGTCTTCGCGAAGGCGTACGGGTCCGAGGAGCTCGCCCAGGGCGACGACGCCGCGACGCTTCCCGCGCCGGCGCCGGGAGAGCGCCTGGCGTTCTCGACCGACACCTTCGTCGTGACGCCGCATTTCTTCCCCGGCGGCGACATCGGGCGCCTTGCCGTCTGCGGCACCGTCAACGACGTGGCCACGAGCGGCGCCGTGCCGAGGTATCTCTCGATCGGCATGGTGCTCGAAGAGGGCTTCCCGATGTCCGATCTGGAACGCATCTGCGCCACCATCGCACGCACGGCCGAAGAAGCCGGCGTGCACGTGGTCACGGGCGACACGAAAGTCGTCAATCGCGGGCACGGCGACGGCATCTACATCAACACCGCGGGCATCGGCTTCATTCCCGAAGGCCGCGACCTCTCGGGCGCCTCGTGCAAGCCGGGCGATGCGGTCATCGTATCGGGCACCATCGGCGACCACGGCATCACGATCATGAGCCAGCGCGAGAACCTTTCGTTCTCCACTGCGCTCAAAAGCGATGCCGCACCCCTGAACCACTTGATCGCACGCGTGCTGGATGCTGCGCCCGACGTACGCTGCTTCCGCGATCCGACCCGCGGCGGCCTTGCATCGACGTTGAACGAGTTCGCCGAGCAGAGCGGCGTGGATATCGTGATATCGGAAGACGACGTACCCATCAAGGATGCCGTCCGCGGTGCCTGCGACATGCTCGGATACGACCCGTTCCAGGTCGCCAACGAGGGCAAGATGGTATGCGTCGCGCCGGCCGACCAGGCGCAGGCCGTTATCGACGCCATGCGCGCCGGCCGTTACGGCGAAGATGCCGCCGTCATCGGCACGATCGAGGAAAGCCGTCCCGAACGCGGGCACAAGGTTCTCCTCGAAACGGGCTTCGGCAGCCGACGCATTCTGGACATGCTCGTCGGAGAGCAGCTTCCGCGCATTTGCTAGAGGCGTCCGCCCGTATCTGCTACCCTTAACGCCATGCGACCCGAAGCGCGCTATCAAGATGCCTCGTCGCAGGGGCGGCCAGGCGACCCGCATGCGCCTGCGACGGAATCGAGGAAGAATGCTCACGTGCCAGGATGAAACGACCTACCCTTCGGCGCGAACGCTCGTCAGAAACAAGGTCGCAGGACGGCTCTTCGCGAAAGACGCCTCGCTGTACGCTTTCGACGAGGACGCCTGCGAGAGCGCCGGGCATTTCATGGGATGGACCGACCTCGGCACCCGTCCGCCGTTTCCTATCGCCAAGATCCAGGAATTCGCCGATCAAGCGATTGCAGGCGGTTTCCGTCACGTCGTCCTCATCGGCGAAGGCGGCTCGACGCAGGCGCCGATGACCATCACCAAGTACAACAAGCCCGACTACAACGCGCTCGATTTCAAGGTGCTCGACAGCATCTCCCCGGTGCGCGTGCGCGCAACGTTGGCCGCGATCGACATCGAACGCACGCTCGTGCTGGTATCCAGCAAATCCGGCACCACGATCGAGATGCTGAGCAACCTCGACGTCGTCCTCGACGCGTTCCGCACCTATATCCCCGAAGAGAATCTGGGCAGCCATTTCGTCGCCATCACCGACCCCGGCTCTCCGCTCGAGCGCATGGCGCACGAGCATTCCTGGCGCGCATGCTTCCTCGGCGAGACGAGCGTGGGCGGACGTTTCAGCGCCCTGTCGGTCTTCGGCCTGGTGCCCGCCGCGCTCGTCGGCATCGATCTGGAGACCTTCGTGAGCCATGCGAAGGAAGCCGAGCGGGTCTGCCGCATGAACCGGCCCGCCAACCCGGCTATCGCCCTTGCCGCGTTCCTCTATGACGGGTACCGGCAGGGACGCGACAAATTCAGCCTGCTCACGCCTAAGCGCGGCCGCGTCTTCGGCCTTTGGATCGAACAGCTTGTCGCCGAGAGCCTCGGGAAGCGCGGCGTGGGCATCCTGCCCAACATCGAGCTCGATGCCCTCGTGCTCGCCCACGACCATCACGACCGAACCGTCATCTCGTACACCACCAAAACCGACCTCTGGGACGAGCGCATGAACTTCGCAACGGCGCTCTCCTACATCGACGAAGCCATCCCGACGCGGGCATACCGCATCGAAAACGTCTCCGACCTGGCAGAACACTTCGTGATGTGGGAATATGCCATCGCCATGGTCGGCTACCTGATGAAGGTCTGCCCCTTCGACCAGCCCGACGTGGCGGCAGCCAAGACCGCGACGCTCGCGATGCTCGATGGGGACGAAGGGGCAGAGGCGTCGTCGACGTCGTTCGAGGATCGCTATATCGAACGCATCGATATGGGAAAGGTGCTCATCAACGCGAGCGACGCGCTCGATCTGGAAGAGAAGACCCTGGCATGCGCGCTGCGGACGCTCTTCGCCTCCGTAGGACCCGGCGACTACTTCGCCATCGATGCCTTCCTGCCCTTCGACGGAGAAGGGCGGCGCGAAGCGCTCGAGGGCATCCGCCACCACGTGGCCGACAAGCTCTGCGTGCCCTCGTGCCTGGAAATCGGCCCGCGCTACCTGCATTCGACCGGACAGCTGCAGAAGGGCGGCGCGAACAACGGCGTGCTCCTCATCGTGTCCTCCGACGAATGGGGAGACATCCCGCTCGAGAACCTGCCGGCCCCTACCCTCGGCACGCTCGCGAAAGCACAGGCCAACGCCGATTTCGATGTGCTCGCGCAGCGCCGACGCCGATGCCTGCTGCTGCACCTCCCGAATAATTCGGGCACATCGCTGCGCGCCCTCAAAGACGCCGTCTGCGGTGCCATCGAGGACATTCTGCGCGAGCGGGCTGCACCCTCGCAGGACTGAGCCGATGCCGTGGCCCACGGCGTCGGCGCTCCATGCGCCTGTTCGAGACCACCTGCCGTCACCAAACGGGGAGTGCCGTCAAATATGGGAATTAAATTCCCATATTTGACGGCACTGGATATCGATGAGATAATGCCCTTCTGTTGCCGGGGAGGGCATCTTATGTACATAAAGCGCGAAATCGAATCAACGATCGATGCAATGCTGAAGCAGGGAAAAGTTGTGCTTGTGACCGGCGCCCGTCAGGTCGGAAAGACAACCATGCTCAGGCACCATCTCAACGACGCCTTCAGCTATGTTTCGATGGAGAACCCTAGGGACTATCTCCTTGCCAAAGAGGATGCTGCCCTGTTCTTCGAGTCGAAAACCCTCCCGCTTATCATCGATGAGGTGCAGCGCGTGCCAGAGCTCTTCTCTCCGGTGAAATGGGTTGTTGATCAATCGGAGGAGAAGGGGCGCATCGTCCTCACCGGCTCGCAAACATTCCACCTCATGAAGGGCGTGAGCGAGTCTCTGGCGGGAAGAATACGGATTCTGGAGATGCCCGGTTTAAGCCTGAGGGAACTCTCGAGCAATTCCTCCGACCCCCATCCCTACATTCCGAAGATGGTGGACGATTCTGCAAATCCATCCTCGGCAGACGTTTGGGATGTAATCCATCGGGGCTCGATGCCGGAGCTGCAGGACCCCGACATTGACTGGGATCTCTTCTACGCCGACTATGTCGCTTCCTACCTCGAGCGCGATGTCCGCGCGCTCGTCAACGTGAAGGACGAGGCGAAGTTCTACAGCTTCATGATCGCATGTGCGGCGAGGACCGGTCAGCTCCTGAATGCCTCCGACATTGCAAAAACCGTCGACGTGGACCATAAGACGATCAAAGCCTGGCTCTCGGTTCTTCAGGCTTCCAATATCGTGCGCGTTATCGAGCCGTTTTGGCCGAATATTGACAAGCGCCTGACGAAGACTCCGAAGATCTTCTTTATGGACACCGGTCTCGTATGCCATCTAACCAGGTGGACAACGCCTGACCAGTTGCGAAACGGTGCAGCGGCGGGACACGTATTCGAGACGTTCGTCGTTTCCGAGATCCTGAAGAGCTTCATGAACTCAGGAAAAAGCTTGCACGACATCTGGTTCTACCGCGACGCCAAGAAAAGGGAGATCGACCTGATCATCCAAGATGGGCGTACCCTGCATCCCGTCGAGGTGAAAACATCAGCCACGGTGAGAAGGGATGCCGTGAAGAATTTCGCCTACCTTGAAAACCTTTCCGGCTACGAGGTAGGATTCGGACACGTTGTGTGCCAGACTCCGGATCCGTATCTCATCACGCGAACCGTCCAGGCAGTCCCCATCTGGAAAATCTGATCCTTATTCATTTCTCGCTATTGCGTCCTGAAGCGGGACTCAGTGCTGAGCTTTAGGTGAGTTCGGACTTTGGAACGGTCAAACCGAATTGAACCGCTTCTTAAGCATTCTCATGCGTGCTCTCGCTCGACTCGAGCGTTGCCTACGAGCCTTTCAACCAGCTGACCAATACAGGCACGATTCCTCATAATTCTTCTTTCAATGACCTGAAAGAAAAGAAATTCGAAGTAACCCGAGAGGTTGATAAGACCCTTATCGATACCGAGAAGCTGTACATGAATCTGTACGCTATCGCCCAGGTTCCGGGAAGCTCTCAAGAGGGTTATGTTTTCGAGATCATCGATAAGCATTCCGATACGCTCTATGTGGAATTCTGGCTTGGCGACATAACCGGTCCTCTGAATGCCAGTGGCAACGCGTTCCTAGAGCCTGGTGAGAAATTCTATCTATTCATACCGAATGTTTCAAAAACTCCAGGACCTCTTGAGGGAATTTCTGATCCGAAAGCTGCTTTGACCATTGGTTACAACAGTGCGTCGGACGGTACTCTTACGGAGCAAAAGCAGAAGACAGAGCTTGATCTGAATATTCCTCCTAAGTCTGAATAACGGAAGGCAGTTCGGTTTTATCGCCATTGACAGTAAAACGAAGACGGCGAGACATACAGGCGATATCGCCCGGCACTATGTCGAGCGATGATCACGTGGGCTCTCAGGGCCGGAGCGCTTTGCGATACTCGCTGGGAAGCATGCCAACCTCGCGCCTGAACAGCTCCGAGAAACGGCTTGTGCACGTGTAACCCACAGAGCGCGCGATCTGCTCGATGGTGAGATCAGGCTGTCTGAGCAGAAGTTCGGCCTGCGACATCCTCCGTTCCTGGACATAGCCCGTCACGGTCTTGCCATTCGCCTTCTTGAACGTCTCCTTGAATTTGGTAGGGCTCATGCAGGCTATGGCCGACAGGTCGGCAATACGCAGGGCAGACGAGCAGTGGTCGTCGATATAGCGCACGACATCCTGGATCCTCGCCCAGTCAGATGAGCTGACAGGCTTGCAGGTACGTGCGCGCGGCTGCCTCGTGCCTTCCACGATAAGCCCCATCGCCTCGAGGACCTTGCCCTCGTAGTACAGCGCGCTATGGCTTTGGCCACCGGGTACAGGCCAGAGCTTGGCGAGGAGAGCCTTCAATTCCAGATGCTCCCCATCGTTTCCGAGCGAGACGAACGCTTCCTCGACGCTCGCGAACCCGCCGGGATACTCTTTTTCGAGAAACCGCCTGGAAAACTCATGCGACACCTCGATCGAGATGCTTTGAACGGGTATGCCGGCATGCGCAATGCCCTTCCATGGCTCTCCCTTGAAGCTCTGGCCCCAGAGGCTGTTCGGCCTGAGCTTGCGGTAGGGGTTGAACTCCTCCCCTGAAATCGACTTGAAGTATGTGACCGTGAGATAGTCAGAGGTTTCGGAACTCATGACGAAATCGTCGTCCATGACGAAGTCGTGGATGCTGATGCTCCAATCGGCTTCTTGAGGCGACAGGAAATGAAACCATCCCCAATATGCGCCCTGCCTAGACCGGTACGATCTCCACAGCTCTCCGAAACCATCGGGCGACGGCACAGGCGAGAAATCGGTGCCCCCCAACATCTTCTCTTGGAACGTCTTCTCCATTTTTCGTCCCTTCGTCATGTGGCGTTGAGACAGGACTTCACGTCGATTAGACAGAAAATCAGCCTAAATACCCGATAGATCATGCTCAAACATATACTCGCAAGATAAAGATAGCCAAAGGTAATATATTTTGAAAGGACAGAGATGGACCAGCAAGAAACAGCGGGGAAGGGCGCGGGGAGGCTTGCGGCACGGGACCTTGTCACGGTAGGCATATTCACGGCGCTCTACCTGGTGTTCATGATGGTGGGCGGCGCGTTCTTCGCCTCCAACCCCGTGCTCACATTCTGGATGCCGGCTTCGGTTGCCTTGCTCACCGGACCGATCTACCTTCTGCTCATCGCCAAGGTGCCCAAGCACGGGCCGCTCATCGTCGTGGGCGTCGTCGAAGGGCTGTTCCTTTTTGCGACGGGCATGTACTGGGGTTGGGCGGTGGCCTGCGTCGTCTTGGGCATTGCCGCCGATATCATAGCCGGCATCGGCCGGTTCAGGAGCAAGGCGCTCAACTTCGCGGCGTTCGTCGTCTACTCGCTTTCCCCCATGGGATCCTATCTTATGCTCTGGGCCAACCCGACGGGCTATGCTTCATACCTGGTGGGCAAAGGAGCCGAGCAAGCCTATATGGACACGATGATGTCCACGGCGACCGACTGGATGCTGCCTGCGATGGTGCTTGCCACCGTGGCCTGCGCCATCATAAGCGGGCTTCTGGGCATGCGCCTGCTGCACCGCCAGTTTGAAAAAGCCGGAATCACGGCCTAGACGCACGCGTATGCCCAAAACGCAGAAGATTCCTGGAGCATCCCTGAGAAGAGATGGAACGCCGGGGAGGGGCGTGCGCCTCGATCCACGCGCCAAGCTCGCGGCAATCGCCGCCATGGCCGTCGCGGTGGCGCTGGCACCGAATATGCCGTGCGACTTCGCGCTCATGGGGGTCGCCTTCGCCTTTGGAAGCATGCTGGGGCAGCTCCGGGTCTCTGCGGCCATGCTCGTTCTATACGCGCTGTTCATAACGCTCGCGCAGTTCGTCCCATACTTGAATGACGTAGGCCTGCGCACCATGTTCTCCTCGTTTCTTCTCCTGATGCGCAAGGTGTTCGCCTGCGGGCTCATGGCGTACGCCACGGTGAAGACCACGCACATAAACGAATTCATGAGCGCGCTGACGCGGATGAGGGTGCCCCGTGCGGTGACGATTCCTCTGGCCGTCGCCCTTCGCTACGCGCCGACCGTGCGCGAAGACTGGGGGTTCATCAAAGACGCCATGCGCATGCGCGGCATATCGCCAAACCCGCTGGGGTTCATCCAGGCGCCGATGCGCACCATCGACTGCATCTACGTCCCTCTGCTCATGAGCGCAAGCCGCGCCGCCGACGAGCTTTCCATGGCAGCCGTGGCACGTGGCATCGAAAACCCTGTAGCGCGCACCTGCTATCTGCATATAGAGCTACGGCGTGCGGATCTCCTGACGTTCGCGGCATCCCTCGCCGTCATTGCGATCATGCTCGCGATCAGGGTGGTCGCATGATCTCCTTCAGGCATGTCTCCTTCTCCTATGGCACGTCCCCCACGGCCGATGACGCGGGGGTCAGGAACGTGTCGCTGTCCGTTGCCCCCGGCGAGGTCGTCGTGCTCTGCGGGCGGTCGGGCTGCGGCAAGTCGACCCTGCTCAGACTCGCAAACGGCCTTGCCCCTCGCTTCTTTTCAGGAGAGAAGGCCGGCAACGTCATGCTCGACGGCACCGACGTGGACGACCTTGCCACCTGGGAGATAGCGCAACGAGCGGGCTCGCTCTTCCAGAACCCGCGCACCCAGTTCTTCAACGTGGAGACCACGGGCGAAGTCGCGTTTGGACTGGAGAGCGCGGGGTGGCCTGAAGAGAAGATCCGCCCCCGCGTGAGCGAGACCTTCGAGGAGCTTGACCTTTCCATGCTGGCAGACCGCAGCATCTTCGAACTTTCGGGCGGCGAACGCCAGAAGATCGCCTTCGCGAGCATCTGGGCCCAACATCCCGCGAACCTGCTCTTGGACGAGCCCACGAGCAACCTCGATCTGACCTCGATAGACGCCATGACGGCATTCGTGGGGCATGCCAAGGAAAGAGGCTGCGCGATTCTCATCGCCGAACACCGGCTCTCCTGGCTCGCCGGCATCGCCGACAGATACGTGTACCTGGAGAAAGGGAGCGTGGGGCGCGTCATGGGGGCGGCGGAATTCGCATCGCTCGACGCCTGGGAGGTCGGACGGATGGGACTGCGCGCCCGCAGCATAGGCGAGATAGCCCCGCGCGCGAATCCTTCCGTGAGCACGTATTCCCCTCGCGCGGGCGGCGCGCTGCTCGCGACGCGGGCGCTCTCGGTCTCCTTCGGCACGGCCCCTGTCCTGCGTGGCGCGGCACTTGAGCTGCGCGCGGGCGAAGTCACGGCGCTGGTCGGCCGCAACGGAGCGGGCAAGACCACGCTGTGCCGGGCATTGTGCGGGTTCGAGCGTCGGACGCGGGGGAAGATCCTGCTCAACAGCGCGACCGCCACGCGCAGGGAACGCGTGCGCGTCTCGTCGATGGTGTTTCAAGACGTCAACTACCAGCTGTTCGCCGAAAGCGCGACCGAAGAGGTGACCTTCGGCCTGCCTCGACGCGAGGCCGAGAGCGTAGACGTTGCGCGTGTCCTGTCCGAACTCGACCTCGAAGCCTTGGGCGATCGGCATCCGGCTACCCTCTCGGGCGGACAGAAGCAGCGTCTGGCCGTCGCGGCATGCGTCGCCGCAGAAAAGCGCGTGCTCGTGTTCGACGAGCCCACGAGCGGCCTTGACCTCGACGGCATGCAACGTATAGCCCGGCTGCTCAGACGGCTCGCGGAGCAGGGCCGTGCGCTCCTGGTGGTAACGCACGACCTGGAGCTCGTCGCGTGCGCCTGCGACCGGGTGCTGTGCGTGAAAGACGGCGCGCTACGCGCTCCTCTCGCGACCGCTGAGCAGTTCGATACCGTGAAAGCTCTGATGGATTCGGCCGTTTCCCGGTAAGGAGGATCTTCGTGGAAATCAGTAAGGGGGCAAACCCCGTCGCCCTCGTGTTCGCGTGGGCGGGACGGCATCGGAAGTACCTGGTCGCCTCGGTCGTGTGCGCCACGCTGTCGGGCCTCTTGGTCGCAGTGCCCTATTTCGCCGTGTTCGATGTCATGAGCGCCGTCTACGGAGGCACGGCCACGGCCGACACGATAGCGGCAGACGTCGCCATCCTCGCCGTGGGAATCGTGCTGCGCTTCGTCTTCTTCGCCTTCGCGGGCACGCTCTCGCACAAGGGCGCCTATGGGACGCTCTTCGACGTGCGCTGCCGCATCCTCGAACGTCTCTCGAAGGCCCCGCTCGGCGAGATGGACGAGCGCAGCACGGGCAAGATCAAGACGGTGCTCTCCGACGACGTGGAGAACCTCGAGCTCCTGCTCGCGCACAACGTGCCCGAGGCCTTGATGTACGGCGCAGGGCCCGTCGCGACCTTCGCCTTCCTGCTCTTCGCGAATGTGCCGCTCGCCTTGGCCACGCTCATCCCCGCCATCGCGGCGCTGGCGGTGCTCGTATCGCTTTTCAAGGTCATGAGCTCGATCGTGGGACGTGCGACGAAGTCGCTCGAGGACATGAACTCCGTCATGGCGGAATACGTGAGCGGTATGCGCACCGTCAGGGCGCTCGACATGGGCACGCGTTCGTTCGGACGTTTCAGGAAGGCGGTGGACGAGGAAAACGCCGTGTGGTGCGAGATATCGCGCAAGACCGGCCCGGGATTCGCCTCCTACGTCATCATCATCGAAGCCGGATTGCTCATCATGGTGCCGGCAGGGGCGCTCATGTTGACGAACGGCGCCATCGATGTCTCCACTTATCTTCTGTTCGCGTTCGTCGGGTCGCTCTACCTCACCGAGATCAGGCTCCTGCAGAGCTTTGCCAACAAGCTCTCCCAAGTCTCCGCCAGCGCCGAGCGCGTTCAGGAGCTTTTGGATATCCCCGTGTTCGGCGGAGGCGTTCCGTTTCCTGACGACGCCTCCATCCGCCTTGACGGGGTGTCGTTCTCCTATGCCGATGACGCGCCCGAGGTGCTGCACGATGTCTCGCTCGACGTGGCGGCGGGCAAGCGGATCGCCATCGTGGGCGCGTCCGGCTCGGGTAAGTCGACCCTCATCCAGCTGGTAGGGCGTTTCTACGACGTGACGTCGGGCAGCGTCTCCATCGGCGGTATCGACGTGCGACACATCGACTACGACGACCTGCTGGCCCACGTGTCGGCGGTGTTCCAGAAGACCTTCCTTGCCAGCGGAACCATCCTGGAAAACATTCGCATGGGATCGGACGCCTCGCTCGACGAGGTGCGTGCGGCCGCGCGGCGCGCACAGGCCGACGACTTCATCCAGGCGCTGCCGCAAGGCTACGACACGCGCATGGGCACGTTGGGAGGTCGCCTTTCCGGCGGAGAGCGCCAGCGCATCGCTATCGCCCGCGCCATCTTGAAAGACGCCCCCATCCTGATCCTCGATGAGGCCACAAGCGCCGCCGACCCGGAAAACCAGGTGCTCATCGACCGGGCGATCGACAGCCTGTGCGAAGGCAAGACGGTGCTCGTCGTGGCGCATCGGCTCGACGCGGTCGACGGCTGCGACGCCGTCGCCGTGATGGAAGACGGGCGCATCGCCTGCATGGGTCCGCACGACGCCGTGCTCGAGGCAAGCTCCTATTACCGCAGCGCATGGGCCGCCTGGACGCGTTCGCGCTCCATGAGCTACCGCACCGGCGAAAAGGAGGGACGCAATGTCCGATAAGGCTCGGGATGCTGCACGCAACCCGTTCGCGAAGAACCGGGATTTCTACCTCTCGTGCATCTGCACAATCGCAGAGGGCCTGCTCGGCGGTGCGAACTTCGTGCTCATCTGGATGGTGATGCGCCAGGTGTTCGCAGGCGCCGTCGAGCTCGCTGCCCTTCTGCAGATCACCGGGATGCTCGTCGTCGTCTTCGCCGCGCGTCTTGCAATCTACCGCTTCGGATACGTACGCGGGCAGGTGGGCGGCGCCCATGTGAGTCACGACCTGCGCATCGCCTTGGGCGACGCCATCAAGCGCATCCCGTTGTCGCATTTCGCGAAGCGCTCGAGCGGGCAATACCTGCAGGCGCTCACAGTCAACGTGAACGATTACGAGCAGATTCTCACCCACCGCACGGGTGACATCGTGAGAGGCGCGGTGCTGGCAACGACGGTCTGCGCGTTCACATTCTGGCTCTATGCGCCGGCCGGCATCGTGATCGCATGCTCGTTCCTATCGCTCGTCCCCGCTGTCGCGCTCTCGTGGCGCCAAGTCAGGGTCTTCGGGCCCCGCAAGGACCAGGTGCGCGCGAGCAGTTCGAGCGCCATCATGGAACACGTCGATGGCATGCAGACCTTGCGCGCCTACGGGGTCGCAGGCGTGCACAACCGCTCCATCGTGGAAAGCATGCGTGCGTTCTCGCACGTGAGCTACGTATACGAACGAGCGATCATCCCGGTCGGGGCCGTATGGTCCATCTTTGCGGGCCTTGCCCAGCCCCTCCTCGTGTGGATGTGCTATAGCGCATGGACGTCAGGAGCGTTGCCCGTCGAGTCGTTTTTGCTCATCGCTATGTTGCCCCTGTTCACCCTCAAACTCGGAAGCGCCCTGTTCATCGACCTGACCGCCTACCGCAACCTCGAGATCGCCAGACGCAACATCGCGTCCGTGCTTGAAGAGCCTAAGGAGACCGGCAGTTTCGACGACATGCCTATGCAAGGTACGGGCATCGAGCTTGCGCACGTGGGGTTCTCCTATGGGGATGGACCGGCCGTGCTCGAGGATTTTGATCTGACCATCCCCGAAGGAAGGCTGACGGCGCTTGTGGGCGATTCGGGCTGCGGCAAGTCAACGGTGCTCAACCTGGTAGCCCAGCTGTACCGACCCCAGAGCGGGACAGTGAGCTTCGGGGGCGTGGATGCGAGCGGCTTTGCGCCCGAGAGCGTGCTGCGCAACGTGGCGCTCGTCGACCAGGACGTCTTCCTCTTCGACGATTCGGTGATGGACAACGTGCGCTACGCCCGCCCCTCCGCAAGCGACGAGGACGTGCGCGAGGCGTGCCGCCTGGCAAACGCCGACGCGTTCGTGCAAGCGCTGCCGCAAGGCTACAACACGCGGATCGGCGAGAGGGGCGGCAAGCTCTCCGGCGGCGAGCGCCAGCGGCTCTCGATTGCCCGCGCCATCCTGCGCGATGCGCCCATCGTGCTTTTGGACGAGGCCACATCGAACCTCGACATAGAAAACGAGCTCGCCGTGCGCGAGGCCGTCACCAACTTGCTCGCCCACCGCAAGACCGTGGTGATGGTGGCTCACACGCTGCCCATTGTGCGCACGGCCGGCCAGATCGCCGTCATCGACGGCGGACGAGTCGCTGAACTGGGATGCCACGACGAGCTGATGGCGCTCGGCGGCAAGTACGCCCGCATGTGGGCGGCATCGAGCAACGGGTAGCGATGTCATCGGATACCATCGCAACTCGTCGAAGCGGACGCGCTCGATCTGGAGTGTTGACAGGAACCAGTCGTCGAGTATGCCGCAAATTACCGTCCGACCGGTCCCTTCTTCACGGGAGCGCACACGGCCGATGCGGCTCCCTGTTTCCTGCTCGTCAGCAGAACGACGGCGTGAGCCCCGAACCCTTCACGCCGACGCCCCCGGCAGGCTATACTAGTCGCGTCGAGAAATCCGCCGGGGCCTTTGGCAAGCGTCGGCAAGAGAAGGGACGAGGCGCGTGAAGAACTAGCGATGCTCATATCCATCCGAAAACCAAGCGACATCGCTGGCGGCTATGCCGCGGATGCAGCATCGTGTGCTTAAACGCCATTCCAAAGCCACATATCCTAAGATCGATACATCGCTTGCTGCTCCGTGCGGTCTCCTGCAGAGACGAGGCAACATGCAGCTCAACCTCTTCAACATCGAATATACCTATCCGTCCGCGGCAGACCCTGCCCTGCGCGGCGTTACCGCCACGCTCCCGCAGGGATGGACCGGTATAGTCGGAGACAACGGCGGAGGCAAGACGACGCTCGCTCTGGTCGCATGCGGAATCTTGCGACCCGATGCCGGCACCGTCACGCCGTCCCTCCTTTCCGCCTATTGCGCCCAGAATGCAAAAGAGCCTCCAGGCAATGTGACCGATTTCGCGCTCACCTACGACGGCCCGGCCGTGAGACTCCGCCGCGAGCTCGGCATCGAAGACGACTGGGCCTGGCGTTACGTCACGCTCTCGGGCGGACAGCAGAAGCGCTTGCAGGTGGCCTGCGCCCTGTGGGCAGCCCCCGACGTACTCGCCTTGGACGAGCCGACCAACCACGTGGACGCCTCGACGAGGCGCGCTATGTTCGAAGCGCTGTCGCGCTTCGGGGGAATCGGCCTCCTCGTCTCACACGACCGTGAGCTGCTCGATGCGCTCTGCTCACAGTGCCTGTTCGTCGCGGACGGCGCTGCCGTCATGAGGCCCGGCGGATACTCGCAGGCATCCTCGCAGGCAGCTCTTGAACGCGCAAGCACCATTCACGCGCGCGATGCAGCTCGCAAGGAGAAGGCTCGTATAGAGCGCGAAGCGCAACGGCGCCGCGAGGAGGCGTCGCGTTCCGCCGGCAAGAGAAGCCTCAGGGGCATCGGCACGCACGATACGGACGCGCGACGGAAGGTGCGCGTAGCGGTGATGACCGGCAAGGACGGAAAGGCCGGCAGACTGTCGTCCCGCATGCAGGGCAGGTTCGAGGAGGCCGAGGCGAAGCTCGCTGCCACACGGATTGAGAGGCGCTACGACGCCGACGTATGGCTCGATGCCAAGCCTAGCAGGCGCAAGGTCCTCTTCAGGACGGATCCTTGCAGCATCCCCCTCGGCGATGCCTCCCTGAGCGTGCCCGCGCTGCACATCGGAAACGCGGACCACATCGGGCTCACCGGAGACAACGGATCCGGCAAGACGACGCTGGTCAAGAGAATCGTTGCAGGAATTCCCGCTGGCACGAAAATGCTCTACATCCCCCAGGAACCCGACAGGTCGCAGGTAGGAGAAGCGCTGCAGGCGATGCACAGACTCTCGACCGCGCGGCTCGGGCGCGCCCTCTCCATCGTGGCGCAGCTCAACTCGAATCCGGATCGTATGCTCGAGGGGGATGCCGTCAGCCCCGGGGAGATGCGCAAGCTCATGCTCGCGCTCGGAATCCTCGAGTCGCCGGAGCTCGTCATCATGGACGAGCCCACCAACCACCTCGACCTCGGATCGACGAAGGCCCTTGAGCGACTCTTGTCCTCGTATCCTGGAGCGCTCCTGCTTGTCTCGCACGATTCCGCCTTACTCGGCTCGACCACGAGCATAACCTGGAGGATGCAGATGGCGAAAGGAGGCTATGAGCTCACAGTGAGCTAGATGCCGCCCTCGCGTCGGCAAGAAAACGGCGACCCGATCCCGAAGAACGTGCGCAGGCGCAAGACGCCTTCCTCGTCGAGATCGTATTGGCCGGCGACCCCGCCCCCTCTCATCTCGGTCACCCGGTCTCCGGCGATCCGCACGAGTTCGTAGTCGTGCGTCACGACGAGGACGAATATCCCGGTGCCGGCCAATTCCCTCAACAACTCCGCCGTCTGCGCCATGTGGGCGTAATCAAGCCCGCTCGTCGGCTCATCGAACGCGATCACCCTCTTTCCGCAGAACACGGCGGCTGCTATGGCGCAGCGCTGCTTCTGCCCGCCCGACAACGTCAGAGGATGGCGGTCCCTCGCGTCCCGAAGATCCATCCGGTCGAGCACCGACTCTAAAGCGGAAGCGTCGGGCCGGGCCGCCCCGAGGACGACCTCGTCCTCGACGCTGTCGCAGAACAGCTGGTGGTTGACTTCCTGCATCACCTCGTAGCTGATCGGCAGCCGCTTTCTCGCTTTGATCGATGCACCGTCAATCGCTATGGTTCCGCGGTTCTCCTTGGCAAGCCCGCATATCACCGAGACGAGGGTCGACTTTCCCGCCCCGTTGTCTCCCACGATCATCTCGATGCGACCCGCGCCGAACCGCGCGTCGCCGACGAAAAGAGAGCGCTCGGAGCGCCGGGAATACGAGAACGCGATATCGCGAAGATGAAGCTCGCAAGAACGAGAGAGCTCTGCTGGCGCGCTTGTCCTCGGGATGTCGAACGCATCCAGCCTCGCAGGCCGTATGCCCGTCTCAAGGCGCTGCTCGCGGGTAAGGCCAGCAAGTTCCTCCATGGCGTAGATGCCGGCGACCCTCCCACCGTCAAGATAGACCGCGCGATCGGCGATACCTTCGAGGTACCAGGTGCGATGCTCGGCAACGAGGATCGTCTTGCCCTTCGCCTTCAGCAGGCTCAGAATGCGCCGCAATTCGCGAATCGCGGGAAAATCGAGGTTTGCCGACGGCTCGTCCAGAAGGAACACCTCAGGGTCCGAGGCATAGACGCTCGCGACGGCAAGACGTTGCTTCTCACCGCCCGAGAGCTGAAAGATGCTGCGGTTCATGAGGCTTCCTATTCCCAGCTCTTCTGCCGCGTTGCCGACTCTTCGAACAACCTCTGCGCGCTCCAGTCCTTGATTCTCGCAACCGAAGGCCACCTCGCTCGTGGTATTAAGGGTATAGAACTGCGTGCGCGGGTTCTGGAAAACGGTTCCCACGCTGCGGGCGATCTCGTACTGCGGGCATGATGCGGGGTCCATGCCGGCGACTTCCACCCTCCCGCTCGCCTCGCCATCGTAGAACTCGGGAATCATGCCGTTCAGCAGGCGAAGAACAGTGGATTTTCCGCAGCCGCTCTTGCCGCACAGAAGAACGCATTCGCCTGCCGCCACATCGAGCGACAGCGACGAGAGGCTCGGAGCGCCGGCGCCTCTATACGAGAACGTGACATCGGCTAACGAGACCGCGGGCTTCTCCATCGGACTCAAAACCCCTTTCCGGCGAGGGCGAATGCTGTCACGACCAGCACGCCTGCGGCCACGAGCGCGAGGACGATCCGGTCCTGGGCATGAAAGCCTATCTCGGACAGGCTGGTGTGCGGTCCCGGATCGTCCAGGCCGCGACACAGAGCCGCAGCCGCAAGCTCGTCGCTTATCGTCGCCACCGAGGCGAAGAGCGGCACGTAGAGGCAAACCAACGTACGGATAGGATGAACGATCCAGGCGGATGGCCCCGTCCCGATACCCCTCATCTTCATGGCCGACCGTATCGCACGCCACTCCTCGCCGATCGTCGGAAAGCAGCGGAATATCACCGATGTCGTGACGATAGCGTTCCGCGGCACCTTGCTCTTCCACAGCGCCGCTGAAAACTCGCCGACACCGGTCGTCTCCACGACCCAATACGCAACGAGGACGCACGGCAGGACTTTGCGAACCGCCACCGCTAAAAACTGCGCAAGGGACAGCGCCAAGCTCTGGCCCATCACGGGCCCGATCACGTGCTGCAAGACTACAAGCAGGGCGAATGCCACACAGGAGCGAAACGAGGCGCCGGCCATGCCGCCGACGGCCACGAGCAGGGCGCATATGAGAAAGACCGCGCATTCGTACGGCAGCGATCGCCCGAGGAACACGGCTATATCGAGCAGCACGAGCAGGGCCAGCTTCGTTCGCGGGTCGAACCTGAGCCCTTGATGCTCGCGCCGCTCGCCGTAAATCCTGTCAAGAACGCTCACAGGATTCCGGCGCTCTCGAGCCTGCCCGCCAGCAGCTTGCGCGCGATCAGCGACCCTGCCAGCGAGAAGACGACGATGGCGAGCATCATCGCAAGAAACACCCAATCGGGGGTGAGCGCATAGAGGGTATCGCAGAAGTCGGCGCTCATGCCACGCTCGAACGTGTCTTGGAAGAAGTAGTCGCGCATGAACCAGATGGGCACGAAGCCGCCAAGCAGGTTCCACGAAAAGACGGCATGGCTTGCGGCGTTCCATTTGAAGCTCTTGTACTGCCCCTTGCGGGCGATGAGCACGGCCGCGATACCGACGGGAACCGAGACGAGGGGTGCGATGGGAATGTGGCCCGAGGCGATGAGAATGAGGCTCGGCAAGATGGCGGCGATGAAGATGGGCGTGCCCGAAGGCGACTTGGAGAGCATCGTATGGTAGACAGGTGCCGCGACCAGTGCGACGAGCTCCGGCATGAGCAGGAACAGGATCGGAACCGGCATGCATGCGACGCCGATGATGACGTAGACCGCCAGGTAGAGGGCAATGAACACGCCGGCCGATATAGCTCCCCTCGATGAGCTGCGCTTCTTCTGAGAATCCATGTCGATTTCCTTTCTTTAGGCTGTCAATTGGAACGTTGCAGTCGGTTGATCTGTAGAATCCGCCCTCGCTGCACCGCATATATGCGTCGCTCGTAAGCTCCTTCCTGCCGTCCAGAACGAATTCGTTCTGATTTCCCGTTAAACACGCCGGCGGGAGCATCCTCTCGAATGCTCCCGCCGTGGAATGATCGGTCTCTCTCGCCGCTCGCGACGTTTGTTTTCTGCTCGCTTACATCAATGAAACAGCTCCTGCGCTATCCCGAAGGCCTCTTCGAGGGAATGCTGCCTGCACTCCGGCGCGAAGCGCCCGTTGTACATGACGCCCCAAAGCCCATAGAGCACGAACAGCGCACACGCCTCGGCGCTATCCTCGTTCACGCCGAGACGGTTCTTTATCTTTTCGGTTCGCACGCCTTCGAGCATGAGCTTGGCGTAAGGGTCTGCCATGCGATCGAGCATTTGGACCATATCCCAAAGCTTGTACGAGGCATCGGGAACCGATTCCCCCGGTTCAGGGTTGAATGACCTGACATACTCGTCGACATCATCTTCGACAAGGCTGCGCAGCGCGGAGATTCTCTCGTCGAACGAGCGTTCGTCATCCTCCATGACCTCGCACTTGCGGCTCATGCGTTCGGAGATGAAATCCTCCATGACGGCGACGTAGATATCCTGCTTCGACTTGAAGTAGTAGTAGAACATACCCGGAGCGCCCCCGACGGCATCCAAGATGTCGCGGACCGACGTGTTCTCATAACCCTTCTCCGCGAAGAGATGCGCGGCCGCGTCCACAAGCTCCTTGCGCCGTTCGGCCGGTTTCTTGCTGTTCCTCTTCACGTGTGACCCTTCCGATTCTTCGCTCGATGCGGATAGCTTTGCATTAAAAACAGAACGAACGTCGGTCTAAGATTACCCTAGACTAACTAGTGCTGTCAACGACGGCGCATGCTGCATGGATTCAAGATCGGACGAACGCCTGATTACCGCCATTGGCGGTAAAGAAAGGACAGGCCATGCCATACGAACCGCCATTCGAACGCAACGATGCAATAGATACGCTCTGCATGGAGATCGCGGAGCTCGTAGGCATGATCTCCCCGAAGCGGGCCGTTTCCGCAGCGGCAATGTCGGCGTGTTCGACGGCGATGCTCTTATCCACGCAGGCACTCCTGCGGCCCACGTTCCCGAAGTGATGGCCGATATCTTCGACTGGCTGGAAAAGACGAGCATGCATCCCCTGGTCGCATCCTGCATCTTCCATTTCGAGTTCGAATTCTGCCACCCCTTCTCCGACGGAAATGGAAGAACAGGAGGGCTATGGCACACGCTGCTTCTATCGAAATGGAGACCTGCGCTTGCATGGCTTCCCATAGAAAGCACGATCAGGCAGCGACAGGCGGGCTATTACGAGGCTTTGGCGAAATCCGACGCCATCGGATCGAGCGAACGATTCGTCGAGTTCATGCTGGATGTGATCAGGAATTCGATCCTGCCGTTCTCCAAGCCTGCAAACGAGAAGGAGCTGACGCGAGCAAGGACGCTCGACTTCTTCAGAGAGCGCGGAGATGGAAGCATCTCCCGGCTCGCAGAACACCTCGGATGCTCGAAGCGAAGCGCCGAACGCATAGTCGCGGGATTGAAAGAAGAAGGCTCCCTGGCAAGGCAGGGAAGCGCCAGGTCCGGAATTTGGATCGTCCACGAGAATTGACGGCTCGTTCCGCCGGATCATGCATCACTCGCCGGCAGAGGGCAGCCCGAAATCCGCTCTAGGTAGCGGTTTGCGCATTTTTGCATGACGGTCTGGTAGAGATCGCTCTTGGATGAGAAGCTACAGCCCGAGAACCTTCTTCAGCGCGGAGACGCGGCGGCGGGAGACGGGGATCTTCTCTTCGGTGCCGTTGAGCGTCAGAAGGAGCGTGCCGCCTTGCACGGGCTCGACTTCCTCGACCATATCGAGATTGACCAGGTAGCCGCGATGCACACGGAAGAACCCATGGCCCTCGAGGCGCTTCTCGAGCTGCGCGAGGGAGACCGTGGAGAAATACCGGTCGGCGTCGGTCTGCAGGTAGGCGTAGTCGTCGCGCGCCATGACGAAGCGGATGGTATCGATCGGGATGAGAATCTTCTTGCCGCCCTTTTCGACCGGGATACGCTCGGCCTGGCTCGCCTTCACGTGCAGCGTGACGTATTCCGTCGCGCGCTTGACAGCTTGGCGCAGACGATCGGTCTCGACGGGTTTGACCAGATAATCCACAGCATTGACCTTGAATCCCTCGAGCGCGTGCTCGCCGTAGGCGGTCACGAACACGACCGCGGGCGGGTTTTTCAGGCGCTGCAGCGCCTCGGCGAACTGCAGGCCGGTCACGCCAGGCATGCTCACGTCGAGGAAAAGCACGTCGACGGGGTGGGATTGCATCTTCTCGATGGCTTCGCGCACGCCGGCGGCTTCCGCCACGACTTCGACATCGCCGATCTCATCGAGTAAAAAGCGCAGCTCCGAACGCGCTGGCGCCTCATCGTCTACGATTATGGTCTTCAGCAACGTCGACTCCTGACTCGTTTGAATCCAAGGGGATATGCGGCTTCATGATAGCGCACATTCTAAACGTCTCAAAGTTCGCTCAGCCGTCGCCGAAGCCAATCTGCCCGATATTCACGCAAACTCACGCTCTTCGAAGAAAATCGCGTCCCATAGGCGCGTACAATCAACGCTCGAAGGCCGCTATCCGTCGTTCAGCATGCCTTTGAGCACAAGGCGGACGACCGTTCCTTCGCCGATGCGCGACGAGACTTCCATGTACGATTCGGTCCCGAAAAAGACGCGCAGGCGCTCCGTGATGTTCTTCATGGCGATGCCCGTGCCCCGGCTTTCCGGCGACTGCTCGAGCTTGCGCGACTGTTCGGGCTCCATGCCCACGCCGTCGTCGGACACCGAGATGATCGCGTCGTCGCCGTCGCTTTCCGCCCGCACGACGATATGCAGCATCCCTTGATCGGGCATCGCGTGCTTCACGGCGTTCTCCACGAGCGGCTGGATGAGGAATGCGGGCACCAGGAAGTCTTCCAGGCCCGGCTCGACTTCGACCTGGAGGTTCAGACGATCCCCTCCGAATCGGGCGAGCTCGAATGCGAAGTAGCGCTGGGTCTGGTCCATCTCGCGGTCGAGCTCGATCATGTCCTGCGCATCTTCGAGCGTGCGGCGATAGAACACGGCGAATTCGCGCAGAAGCACGCGGGCGCGGTCGGGATCGGTGCGCGTAAGCGAGGCGATGGTATTGATGGTGTTGAACAAGAAGTGAGGATTGATCTGCGATTGGAGCGCACGGAGCTCCATCGCGGTCGCAAGCTTCACCTGCTGATCCAGCTCCACGGCCGCGATCTGCGTGGACAGAAGCTCTCCGAGGCCTTCGGCCAGCGCGAGCTGCGTCTCGTTGATGTTGCGGGCGCGGCGGAAATAGAGCTTGAGGGTGCCGACGATCGCCTCGCCGCGGCGCAGCGGCACGATGATGCCGGCGCGAAGGTTCTTGACGGAACTCGGAAATCCGATGGCCTCGGGCGTCGAAAGCACCCGCGTCTTGCCGTCCTTGAGCGTGGCATGCGTCGCCTTGGTCCTGATGGGGCTGCCGCCTGGATTGGAAATCTCCTGGTCGCCCGAATATCCCAGGATGTGCTCGCGATCGGTGATGGCGACGGCGCGCGCGCTGGTGGCGGGCAAAAGCAACCGGCAGATCCTTTGGGCCGATTCTATGGTCACGCCGTTCTGCAGGCACTCGAGCGTCTGGGACGCGATGCGCAGGATGGTGTCCGACTGCTGCGCGCGGATAGTGTCGGGATTCGAGCGCATATACACGAGAATGAGCAGGCATAGCGTGAACGAAGCGCCTGCGATGGGCGTGAACGACCCGACCTGCGCGGGGCTGTAGATCGAATAGACCAGCGTTCCGCCTGAAAGCAGGAGCGTCGCAAGCAGCACGACGTCGAGCACGCGCTCGTAGGTATCCTTCTGAGGCATGCGAAAACCCCTAACCGACGACTTCGTTCAACACCAGTATGACGGCAACGACGAGCAAGAACGATGCGAAAAGCAGGCGAAGGGCGCTTTCCGGGATGCGTTTGACGAGGCTTGCGCCCAGAATGGACCCCGGCATGGACCCGACGGCGATCGCAAGGCCGACGGACACATGCACGTTGCCGAGGAGCGCCTGTTCGATGACGCCCGGAACGGCCAGGATGCACACGGCGACGAGCGACGTGCCCGACGCCTCGCGCATGGAGATGCCGAGCACGGATATGAACAGCGGCACCATGACGAAGCCGCCTCCGACGCCGACGTATCCGCCCATGAAGCCTGCGATCAGGCCGATCGCGATCATGGCCGCCACGGTGCGCGTCGTCATGGCGACATGCGCGGCCTCCGTCGACGAACGCGCGCCTTCTGCGTCCTTCACGCCTTCTGCGCATGCGCCAGCCGCTTTCGATGCCGTCGCGTCCGCACCCGCGCGTTCCGCGCCGATCGCCTTCGATGGAGATGCGGCCGCAGCTGCACGCTCCGCTCTTACGGCGGCGATGCCCCGACGCAGCATGGTGATGGAGGAATACCCGATGACGAGGGACGTGCCTCCCATGACGGCCCAGTTCGGAGAATGCGTGGCCGCGAGCACGCCGAGAGGCGATGCGCAGGCGCCCGCACATCCGCAGATCAAACCGATACGAGGGATGCACGTCCCGTTTCGCAGGTGCTTCGACAGGCCGGCGAGCGACGTCGGGATGATGGAGAACAGGGACGTCGCCGTGGCGGCGAGGGGATCCAGCCCGAAAGCCAATCTGAACAGCGGCACCATGACCGTGCCGCCGCCGATGCCGAGCATGCCCGACAAGATGCCGATCGCAACCCCGATGATCGCGGCCGCCACGAACGACAGCATGGCGCGCCTACTCGTCTTCCGGAAGGTTCAGGCGAATCTCGCTTGTCAGCCCCGGATCGACGCTCGTGGACGAAAGGTGCGGACGTTCAAGGCTTTCGCCGTCGTCGCGCGGCTCGTCGTAACGCGGATGCGCGAGATCGCGTGCGCTTCCTTCCCGATGCGCATCGTCTTCGCACGCAGCCGCGTCGGCGCCACGCCGCCACGATGCGGTCTCCGATTGGGAGGCGAACAGGCGCTGCACGTAGGCGTCGTTTTCCATGCGCGCGATGAGCGCAGGCCATCGGTATTGGAATCCGAAGTACTTCATGCAGTTCTCTTCGGCATACCGCGATGCCATCGGAACCGATCGCGCCGCCCGACGATATCCGCTCGAATCAGGACGCGCGATGGATCGCAGCCATGCGGTGCGCTTCGCGCGCTTCGTGATGCCAGGCTCGAGGAACGAACCCGGATACGGCATGAGCGATGCAGGCTTGATCTGCATGAGGTCGATCTGGGTGCGTGCGTATTCCACCTTGCGGTATTCGTAGAGCCAGCGATAGATGTCCTGGCGGAACCGCAGTCCCTCTTCGTTCGAGGGCGTCGATTCCCGGGTCAGGCTCCATGTGTTGTCGAACCACATATCGCTGCCGTACATGCGCAGGCTCAGCATGTAGTCGAGGTCTTCGCCGCGCGGGATCCACGGGTCGAAGGCCACGCGTTTGAACGCCTCTTTATGAACGGCCATGCAGCCGCCGCAGACATGGTTCGACCGCGTGAGGCGAGGCCCCGCCATGACCTGGGTGATCCAGGCATCGAAGGCGTTGCCTTGATCCCAAAACGCGTTATACCAGCGACGGGAGGCCGACGAGCGATAGCTTCCCTCTTCGTTCAGGTAGAAGCCCGACTTCGCGAGAATGGGCACGCGGCGGCGCGTGAGCTTGCCGAGACCGTACATGGCGCGTTCGAGGAATTCCTCGCCGCCGGCGGTCTCGTTGTCGTCCATGAAGACGACGGCATCGTGCCCGAGCGCATGCGCCAGCACGAACCCGAGGTTGCGGATCGCCGAATAGCCCGAAAGCCCGACTTCATGGGCGGCATCGATGCCGAGCTGCTCCATGCGGCGGCGCAACGCGGCGAGTTCGGGAGCGCCCACGAGGACGATATCGATCTCGGGAAATCCTTCGAGGATATGTGCGACCTTGCCGTACGCCTGGTTCTCCACGGCGCCCTCGGCGACCACGAGCACGGCCACCCGTCCGAGCGAGCGCACGGTGCGCAGCGAGGAGAGGCAGCGCGCAAGGCTTCCCTGTTTGGTGAGCGGCGTCATGCGATCGTACGTCGCGATGACCGTGCTCATCTCCTTGAC
Source organism: Slackia sp. CM382 (assembly GCF_000293015.1). Lineage (NCBI taxonomy): Bacteria > Bacillati > Actinomycetota > Coriobacteriia > Eggerthellales > Eggerthellaceae > Slackia > Slackia sp. CM382. The sequence goes on along the minus strand of NZ_ALNO01000007.1, from coordinate 34,330 downwards.
GCGTCGGGCCGATATATATGTCGGAATAACGACCAGCGGATTCACGAACACGGCTCCTTATCTACTACACGCGGAAAACCCGCAGGCATGCCGCAGGAATCCTCTTGCCGAGGAAAACGCCGCGACCATCCGCGACCTTCCCTCGCATCATGGCGGCGAGGCAAGCGTCCGCGTTACTTCTCGGACGCCTTCGCGTCGGCAGCGGCATCCGGCTTGTCGGCTTCCGTCGCACGGCGGCGGGCGAACAGCGGTTTCCTATCCTGCTTGGCTTGCGCCTCGGCAGCCTGGGCAGCCGCGATGGCGGCGTCCGGCTTCTTGCCGTGCTTGCGGACCATGTCCGCCTGGTATGCGCGGCGCAGCTTGCGGATCTTGCCCAGATCGAGCCAGACGGCAGCGATGATGCACGCATATGCGGGAATGATGAACGCCCAGGAAAGCTGCGCGTTGTCGAACTTGGCCGTCAGGAGTCCGCCGACGGCGGTGGCGATCAGGCCGACGCTGATGAGCGCGATCCAGATACGGCGCAGGCGCTTGTATTCCCTCGTAGGAGGATTGTAATAGAGACGCTCGAGCTCGGCCTGGCGCTGACGCTCGGCCTTGCGGTTCTCGCGGTTCTGCTTCGGCGTCTTCTTCGTCGACTTGACATGAACGCTCGAGGCGGCCTTGGTCTTGGGCTTCAAAGAGGCGGCGGATTTCTTCGTCTGCCCCTTGATCTCGGACTGGGACCTCTCGTTCATGGGATTGCGCTGCGTCACGATCGTTTTCCTTCGCTCTTGGCGTTCGTAAGGCGGAAAGCCGTCTGCCTATAATAGCGGATATCCGCCCCGAAAGGCGGATATCGCATGCAACCGCTATTTCTTGAACGCGTTGGCGCCCTACCGCTCGAACGCGCGGCCCGTCAGCTTCTCGTAGGCCTGAATGTACTTCTCGGACGTCTTCTCGATGATGTCCTGGGGAAGATGCGGAGGCTCGCCCGTACGGTCCCAGTTGGCGTTCAGCCAGTTGCGCACGAACTGCTTGTCGAAGCTCGGCTGCTCGCGCCCGACCTCGTAGTCGTCGACGGACCAGAAGCGCGAACTGTCGGGCGTCAGGACCTCGTCGCCCAGGACGACTGTGCCATCGACGGTACCGAACTCGAACTTCGTGTCGGCGATGATGATGCCGCGTGCGCGGGCATGGTCGGCGGCGGTCTCGTACACCTTCAGCGAAAGGTCGCGCAGGGTCCGGGCCGCCTCTTCGCCGACGATGCCGACCGTGCGATCGTAGCTGATGTTCTCGTCATGATCGCCGATCTCGGCCTTGGTTGAAGGCGTGTAGAGCGTCGTCGGGAGCTTGGCGGAATTCTCCAGGCCGCCCGCAAGCTCGATGCCGCAGACCGTGCCGGTCTTCAGATAATCCTTGAATCCGCTGCCCGTCAGATATCCGCGCACGATGCACTCGATCGGGAACATCTGCGCTTTCTTGACCAGCATGAAACGGCCGCGCAGGTATTCCGACCAGGGCTTGAATTCCTCGGGCAGGTCGGCGACGTCGGATGAGACGAGATGGTTTTCCACCACGCCGTCCAACAGCTCGAACCAAAAGCAGCTCAACTGCGTGAGGACCTGGCCTTTGTAGGGGATTTCGTCTTTCAGGACGTAATCGAACGCGGAAATGCGGTCGGTCGCCACGAGCAGAAGCCTGTCTCCCAGGTCATATAGGTCGCGCACCTTGCCCTGTGCGGTCGGCGCCATGGTAATGGGATTCATCCGATCAGTCCTTCCCTTTCGACCGAGGAGCGAGACGCGCCTTTCAGCGTCTCGGCCCCGATGGATTCCTTCTCGCGCATCGATTTGATGCGTTCGTAATCATAGAGCGGGATATGCAGGGTGAAGCACGCGCCCTCGCCCTTCGCGCCCTGAACGTCCACCCAGCCATGATGGCGATCGACGATTTCCTTGACCACCGACAGGCCGATGCCGAGCCCGCCGCTGGCGCGCTCGCGGCTGCTGTCGGCGCGCCAGAAACGCCCGAAGACCATCGTGCACTCCTCGGGCGTGAGGCCGACGCCGGTATCCTGCACGGCGATCATGGCCTCGTCGTCGCTCTTCTTCACGCTGACCGTGATGGTGCCGGGTGCAGGCGTGTAGCGCACGGCATTGGAGATGAGGTTCGCGGTCGCCTGGCGGATGAGGTCGCGATCGGCATAGACGACCACGTCGTCTTCGGCTTCATAGACCAGCTGCAGCCCAGCTTCGTTGATATAGGCCTCGTGCGACATCGCCAGCAGGCGGATCATCTCGCCGACATTGACGACCTCTTCGTTCAGGGGCGTCGTACGGTTCTCCAGACGGGAAAGCTTCAGCAAGGCATCGACCATGCGCGAGAGGCGTTGGACCTCGGCATCGATCGTGCCGAGGCGTTCGGCGTCGGGCTCGAACACGCCGTCGACGATCGCCTCGACGGTGGATTGGATCGCCATGAGCGGCGTGCGCAGCTCATGGGCGACATCGGTGGTCAGGCGGCGTTCGAGCTCGCGATCCTTCTCCACGCTCGCCGCCATGGCATCGAACGTCTTGCCGAGTTCGGCGATCTCGTCATCGCCCTCGAGATTGGTGCGCGCGGAAAGATCGCCTTCCTTGATGGCGGCCGCGGTTTCCGTCATGCGGCTGATCGGGTGCACCAAGCTGCGCGCGAAAAGGAAGCCGAGAAGCGAAGCGAGCACGATGGACAGCACCGCGGCGAAGGCCATTGCCTGGTAGCTTCGGTTGCGGAATTCCTGGTCCGTTTTGGATAGAAGCACGTCGGAGCCGTATACCCACATGTTGACGCGACCTATGGCGGTGCCGTTGACCATGATGTCGGCGTGGGCCATCGTCGCATCCGAGCCGGGCGCCAAGGACTGGGTCTTGTTCGGCGCCAATGCGTCGCTGCCCGTCATCACGACCGTGGAATCGTACACGATCGTATTGTTGATGCCGACGACCTGGATGCCCATCGTCTGATTGAGCGTATGAGCGGCGGAAGCGGGCGAAACGTCGGACATCGTGAGCGGGGGATAGGTGCCCTTCCCCGTCGTGTTCACGATATCGAGCGCATGCCCGTTCGACTTCTCGTATTTGTCGGCGATGGCCGACGCGGTGCGGTCGGCCAATGCCTGGATGTTCTCGTGCGTATAGTTCTGGAAATGCTGCTCCCACACGAATGAGAGCACGCCCATCGCGACGATGGCCGTCAGCCCGGCGATCAGCGCGAACGTCACCGTGACGCGCGCGGTGTACGAATGCCCGAAGACCCATGCCTTGATGGCCGCGATCGGGCCGCGTATGCGGGTATTGATGCGATCGACCACGATGGATTGACGAAGGAGCCGGCGCAGCCGGGATTACTGCTGCGAAGGCTGCTTGGTCGGATCCTCGAAACGGTATCCGACGCCGTGAACCGTGTGCAGCCACTTCGGATTGCGCGGATTGTCGCCGATCTTGGCGCGAAGGTTCTTCACGTGGCTGTCGATCGTGCGCTCATAGCCTTCGAAGTCGTAGCCCAGGACCTTCTCGACCAGCTCCATGCGCGAATACACGCGGCCAGGATAGCGGGAAAGGGTGGTCAGGAGCTTGAACTCGCTGGCCGTGAGGTCGACTTCCTTGTCGTTGACGAGGACCTTGTGGCCCGAGACGTCGATCGTGAGCTCGCCGAACTCGAGAACCTCGCGCTGAGGCTCGCTGTCCGCATGGACGCGGCGAAGCAGCGCCCGGACGCGGGCGACCAGCTCGCGCGGCGAGAACGGCTTGACCAGATAGTCGTCGGCGCCCAGCTCGAGACCGATGATGCGGTCTTCGACCTCGCCTTTGGCGGTCAGCATGATGATGGGCACGTCGGAATTGTCGCGGATGACGCGGCAGACGCGCTCGCCCGGGACGCGGGGAAGCATGAGGTCGAGCACGACCAGATCGAAGTGATGCTTGCCGAATTCATCGAGGGCGTCCTGACCGTCGCCGACGGCGGTGACCCAATAGTTCTCGCGCTCGAGATAGGCGGCCACGGCATCGCGAATGGCCTTTTCATCCTCAACAAGTAGAATTCGACGCGTATCGGTGGTGTTCATGATCCGGTGCTCCTCAGGTCGTACGGTACGTCAAGGCGCAAGGCCTCAAGATACGGTTTGACGTTATTGTAGCGATTTTTGACCCATCCATCTGCAGCGCTTTTGGAAAAATGACATAATGAGCGGCCATGTCTCAGCAATCCAGACATCCACGACCGCGCACGCGCTCGAACGCGACCGCGCGACGCATGCGTTCCGACTTGCGACGGACGCGATCCTCGTCGAGAACCGCCGGGGCGCATCGTCATGCCCGGCCTCGCCCGCACGCGGCGACACGCCCGTCCATCGCCGTTTCGCGGCGGCAGCTCATCGCCGGCGCGGCCGGCATCGCGGGCATCGCGCTCGCCTCGTCGGGCATCGCACATCTCACCTCTCAGAAAGAAGAGGCCGCGGAAGATTCCTCCGCCCTCTCCGTCGCCCCCGACAGCGTCTTCACCCTATCCGACTGCACGGAAGCCGACGCATCCGATTGCATGCGCCTCGTATCCGAATTCAAGCTTCCCTACCACACGCTCGTGTGGGCCTGCAATGACTCCTATGCAAGCTGCCTCATCCCGACCTCGGGTTCCGCGCCCATCACGAAGGCGGGCATCCTCGACCTTGACAGCGGAAACCTCGCGACGGTGCTCGACGGGCCCATCTCCTCGGAAAACGGCTACGACATCTACGACGTGCGTTGCAGCTCCCGAGGCATCGTCTGGACCGAGGCAAACGCCTTCACCGGAGAATGGCGCGTCTACCACGCGACCCATTCGGGCGAATCCATCGGCGATCCGATGCTTGCCGACCACGGCACGACCGACTACGAGATCCCCACGCTCGCCGTCTCCGAGGCGCGCGCGTTCTGGCAGGTGCTGCCGTCGGCCGGCACGAAAGGCGCCGAATCGCTGCTCAAGTCATCGACGTACGGCACGAAGGGGACCGATATCGCCTACCGGTCGAACGGGCGCATGGCCACGCCCCCGTATTCCTGCGACGAAGGCGCGGTGATCACGCCGCGCACGAAGGGATCGGCGGTCGCCTACCAGATCACGCTCGTCGATGGAACGTCTATGGACCAGCGCGATGCGCTCGTCCTGCCCGCGTCCATGTCTCCGCTCGAGGCGGGCTACGCGAACGGCCGCTTCGCCTTTTCCTTCGACGCCATCTACAACGTGAAGAGCGGCATCGCGAACCTCGGCACCTATGCGCCGGTCAAGTCGGGGACGCCTCAGCCAGGCGATGAGTGGTTCCGCTTCAGCCGCAATCCGTCCGCGCCGCCGGCATGGGCCGGTCAATGGCTCATCGTGAAATCGACCAAATCCGTCTCGGGCGTCGATCCGGTCAATCGCCTGGTATTCGCGCTCGATTGCCCCGACCGCAGCGACGACTTCGGCGACTACCTCGCCTCCACGGGTACGCGCGGGATCGTCGCGACCTATGCGCACGTAAGCCGTTCGGATACCGACGAATACACCCTGCTGCGCACCTGGCGGCCCCTGCAGGCATAGGAAGGCCGCTCCTTTCGATGCATCCACCGTCCATCCAGGCCCTTTATCGGTCTCAAGCGACGGAAAGGCCCCGGGATCGGGGCCTTTCCTGCAATCGAAGCGTAGAACGGCCGCATGGCCGCTTGCAACGGACGCACGCCGCGTCGGACGCGATGCCGACGTCTAAAACGTGAGCGACTCGAGCTTCTTGAAGACGACGTCCTTGTGCGCGAGGAACGCCCAGGGATCGAAGATCTCGTCCAGCTTCTCGGACGCAAGGTTCGCCTCGGGATCGGCCTCGAGACGTTCGCGATACGTCGGGCCGACGACGGCGTTCTGGATATCGCCCCAGACCGCCATCGCGTTGCGCTGGACGATCGCATAGGCCGCCTCGCGCGTGATGCCCGTATCGACGAGCGCCAGCAGCACCTTCGACGAGAAGATGAGCCCGCGCGTGCGATCGAGGTTGAGCTTCATCTTCTCCGGATAGACCTGCAGGCCCTCGAGAATGAACTGCATCTTCGCGAACATATAGTCGAGCGCGATGAAGCTGTCGGCCAGGGCGACGCGCTCGGCGCCCGAGTGCGAGATGTCGCGTTCATACCACAGCGCCACGTCGTCGAAGCTCACCTGCGCGTTCGCCTTCACGATGCGCGAAAGCCCGCAGACGCGTTCGACCGTGATGGGGTTACGTTTATGAGGCATGGCCGAAGACCCCTTCTGACCGGGCCTGAACGGTTCTTCCGCTTCGATCACGTCGGTCTGCTGCATAAGGCGCACCTGCATCGCGATGCTTTCGAGCGTGGATGCGACCACGGCGAGCGTGGATGCGACCTGCGCATGGCGGTCGCGGGCGAGGACCTGCGTGGAGAGCGGGTCGGGAACGAGGCCCATATGCTCGCACACGTAGGCCTCCACGAAAGGATCGATGCTCGAATAGGTGCCCACGGCGCCCGAGATAGCGCCGGTCGCGGCGACTTCACGCGCCTGCTCGAGCCGGGTAAGCGAGCGTTTGAGCGCCCAGGCCCAGCTGCCGAACTTCATGCCGAAGGTCATCGGCTCGGCATGGATGCCGTGCGTGCGTCCGACGCAGAGTGCGTCCGCAAGCTCGAACGCGCGGTCCTTCGCCATGCGGCCGAGCTTGCGCGCATCTTCGATGATGATGTCGAGCGCCTGCGTGATCTGGTACGAAAGCGCGGTGTCGCCCAGGTCGGACGACGTCATGCCGTAATGGACCCAGCGGCTCGGCTTCTCGGCGCCCTCGGGCATATCGGCATCGATGTATTCTCCCATGCAGGTCAGAAACGCGATGACGTCATGGTTGGTGACGGCTTCGATCTCGTCGATGCGATCGACGCGGAAATCGGCGTGCGCACGGATCCATGCCGCCTCGTCCTTCGTGATGCCGCACTGCCCGAGCTCGGCCTGGGCCTCGCATGCCAGGATCTCGATTTCCTTCCAGACGGCGAACTTGTTCTCGGGCTCCCAGACGCTTCCCATTGCCGGCCTGGTATAGCGAGGAATCATATCGGTTTCCTTCCTGGCCGCACGGCGGCCGTTCCTTGGGTCAGGCCCGCCAGGCGGGCGCGAGGGTTGACGCGAGACGCATGCCGGCCCGATCAGAGGCTGGCGAACAGCGCACGAGCGGCCTCGATGGAGTCGCGTTCCGCGAGGATGACCGCCTTGTCCCCCGGGCGAAGCACGGTTTCGGACGTGACGATCTCGGCATTGCTGTATTCCTTGCGGTCGATGGCGACCAGGGCGCTGCCGCGAGGCATCTTGATGCGCGCGGCGAGCAGGCCGCGCTTCGGGTCGAAGCGACGCGGGTTCCTCGGGATGGCCGCCTCGATCAGCACGACGTCGCCGCGGGAGAGCGCGGATACGACGCCGACGGAGCCCATCATGGCCTCTTCCTCGATCATGTTCGCGATGAGCATCGTGGACGAGACGCTTTCGATGCCCACCTCGCGGAACACGCGGCGATTCTTGGGGTTGTTGACGCGGGCGATGCAGCGCGGCACCTTGAAGATCTGGGTCGCAAGCTCGCACGACACGAGGTTCGCATCGTCATGGCCGGTCACGGCCGCAAGCACGTCCGCCTTGCGCACGCCGGCGTCTTCCAGATAGTCGGAATCGCAGCCGTCCCCGCAGATGATCAGATAGTCGCCGGTGAGATTCATGCTCAGGCGGTCGGCGGTGCGGCGGTCCTGCTCGATGACGGCGACCTGATGGCCCTGCCCGAGAAGGACGCTGGCGAGGTATTCGCCGACCTTGCCTCCGCCCATGATGACGATATACACGCCGCCCCCTATTCCCGAATAAAACGTTGGAATCGTTTAAGCAGGTCATGGCGCACACAAGCGATGATCGTATCGCCATGGTAGAGCACGCTCGTCGGCGAAGGGATCGAATTCGCGCTGCCGTCGGAGCGTTCGAAGCATACGATGCGCACGCCGTGGCTCTTTTCGAGCTCGCTGACGCGAATGGCCCTCTGCTCGGCCCATTCCAGATTGAGAGAGAAACGCAGGATCTCGTACTGGCCGAACGTATCGAGGTGGGAACCATGGCCCGACATGATCTTCGAGAAGACCTCCTCGGCGATGAGCGACGTGCCGCAGACGTAATCGATGCCGAGCTGCCCGTAGGCGCGTTCCCTGTTCGTGTTGTACAGGCGGGCGATGGCATGTTCGACGCCGAAGATGCGGCGAGCGACCTCGACCACCATAAGATTCGTGTTGTCGTTGCTGGTCACGGCCGCAACGACATCGCAATCCTCGATGCCGGCGCGCACGAGCACGCCCTCGTCGAAGCCGAGGCCCTGAAGCGTGGCTCCGTTGAAGTTGCGTCCGAGCGCGGAGAACGCATCGGCCTTCGTGTCGATGACGCACACGTTGCGCCCGTTCGACGACAGCATCGTTGCGAGCGACGAGCCGACGCGCCCGCATCCCACGACGATGACGTTGGCCATTGGACCTCTTTCCCTCTACATGGAAGATGCGCCTTGAAAGCGCATCTTACAGGAATTTGTAGTAGACGGTGCGAACGCCCCAGTCGCCGACGCTCCGTGCCCCGAGCGCCTTCCATGTTCCGGGCGCGAGGTCCAGGTCGCGCCCGTATGGGGCGAAGCCGCCGGTGTCGGTGACCGTCGCGACGACCACCTTGTCCCCGCACATGACGGCGACCGCCTGGCCGAGACGCCAGGACTGGGACTCGGGCACGGCGACGGTGATGCCGCCGTCATCGAGCTTGCGACCGGATGCGGTGGCGGTGGTGTTGAAATTGCCTTCGCCATCGTCGTTGTCGACGATGCTGTACGCGGATGCGCTGCCGGTCGACCAGCCGTCCGCAACATCGGGAAGGACATGGGGCGCCGTGGGCAGCGGGTCCATCGTGCCGACCTCTTCGGCAGCTGCGACGGTATGGGCGTTGGATTCATCGATGGCGGCGAGGACGACGACGGGATCGGGATCCTTCACCGAGATGCTGCGGACGGCGGAAGCGCCCTTGCGGGCAGACGACGCGTCCGTCGTGCCCGACAGGCGGCTCGACGGATTCGAGCCCGAAATATCGGACGCGGTGCTCTGGCGGTCGCCGATGCCGATGGTGGAAAGATCGACTTTGAGCGACGCCGACGCAGGCTGCCAGACGCCCGACGCGACGATCACGGCGACGACGGTGACGGCCGCGGCCTTCACGAAAAAGAAGAAGAGCTTCGCGTTCGAACGAGCGCCCGTATGTGTCGGCGTTGCTGCCAAGCCCCCTCCTTCGCATCGATTCGAAAGGCTGTGAATAGGTAACCGCGACATTCTAGCGTAGAAGGGCTGTCAATAACAAATCACAAGGTCAGATATGTATTTTTAGTAAGAATGGCATGGAGGGCGACGAAGGCGGATGCACCGGACGAGACGCCGCGCCGCTAACCCTTGGCCTCCATCAGGGGCGCTGCCGTAATCTCGTACTCGGACCCGGGAAGAACCCGGAACGCCAGCGCGTCCACGTCGCCCGGGATGCCGAAGACCGTCGCGGCAAGAATCGCTGCGACAAGAACGAAAAGCCCGCTCGCGAAGATCATCAGATTGCTTCTCCGCGCATGCCCGTAGACGGAGCAGCCGACGGACACGGCAAGGAGCGGCCAGAGATCGCCGGCAGCCTCGGGAACGGTCGTCCACGACAGCAGATCGATGGAGCAGAAGAGCAGCAGCAGCCCGATGCCGACGAACGCGATGCCGCATGCCATGAGATCGGCGTGGAACCGGCGACGGACGGGAAACACCATCATCATGATGCCGAATGAGAACGGGATGATGGGCCAGAACTGCCACCAGTGAGAATCGACGAGAACGATATCGAGCGCGCCGGCGAAGCCGATGCAGGCGACGAAGGCGGTCGACCAGATCACCAAGCAGGCTTTGCGCGTCAGTATCGGGGACATGCTCGGGTCGGGCGCGCCTTCCGCACGCACCGTGATGGGATCGCCGTCCTCCCGCATGGGGATGACGGCCCATAGAACCAGATAGGCGAATGCCGCGGCGCCGAAGCTCGCAAGGAGCGCAAGGAGCGCAAGGATGCGCACGACGAGGGCATCGACGTCGAAATAATCGGCAAGGCCTGCGCAGATGCCGGCTATGGCGACGTCGTCGCGGGACCGCCTGATATTGAAATCCCCGATCGACCTCTCCATGGCGGCCCGCCTCCTTTCGACCCTGCCCGGAGGCGTGCTCACGCCTCGTGCGCCTCGCGCGTCGCCCCGTCTCCCGCCTCAGGTTCAGACGCCGATTCTTCAAGACGCCTGACCAGCACTTTCGCGATACGACGGCGACGCATCTGCTGGACTCTGAAGACATAGCCCTCGAACACGAGCTCGTTGCCGACCTGAGGAACGCGGTCGAACGTGTCCATCAGCCAGCCGGCAATGGTCTCATACGCATCGCTCACCTCGACAGGCCAACCGAGATCGGCGGCATCATCGCAGGTGAACGCTCCGTCGGCGAGCCATTCGTTCGGAGCCGTCTGTATGATATGGCGGTTCTCGAGGTCGGTCTCGTCGATGATGTCGCCGACGATTTCCTCCACGATGTCTTCGATGGTAATTAAACCAGCGGTGCCGCCGTATTCGTCTACGACCATGACCATCTGTTGACGATTCGTTTGCATCTCGTTGAGCAGGGGCATGAGGTCCTTGCTCTCGGGAACGTAGCTGATGGGGGCTAAACAGGAGGACACGGGATCGTTCTCGCGATCCTCGAGCAGCGGACCGATGAGATCCTTGTAGCGCACCATGCCGACGACGTTGTCGTGGTCTCCTGAAAACACCGGCAGGCGGGAATACCCGGTTTTCCGCATGAGCTCGATGGCATGCAGGACCGTGTCCGCCGCCTCGATGACCACCATGTCGACGCGCGGAGTCATGGCCTCCTCCGCCGTCGTGTCGCCGAGGTCGAGCACCTCGTGGATCATGCGCTTCTCTTCGTCATCGAGCTCGTCGTTGTCGGCCACGATGTAGCGGATTTCCTCCTCGGAGACGTCCTGGCGATCCGCAGCGCTCTTGATGCCCATCGCGCGCGCGACCACATCGGACGAAGCCGCCGTCAGACGCACGAGAGGCGAGGCGATGGTCGAAAACGCCGTCAGGGGGCCGGCCACGGCGCCTGCCATCTTCTCCGCATCGGCGAGAGCGAGGCGCTTGGGCACCAGTTCGCCGAAGACGATGCTCGCATAGGAGACGATGAGCGTGATCAGGATAGGAGCCGCCACCTGGGAAGCCGCCGTAAGCCAGTCGATGCCGAACGAGGAGAGCCATGAGGAGAGCGGGGCTGATAGGTTCGTCGCCGCCGTCGCGGAGGCGAAGAATCCGACGAGCGTGATGGCGACCTGGATGGCCGCGAGGAACCGATCGGGATCCTCGGAGAGCGTAAGCGCCTTCTGCGCGCGTCGGGAGCCTTCCTCGGCTTCTTTCTGCAAAACGACGCGCTTGGCGCTGACGAGCGCCATCTCCGAGCCCGAGAAGAACCCGTTGACGACGATGAGGACGAACGTGACTAGGATGGATATGCCTACGTCCATGGAAGTTGCGTCACAACCTTCTTACAAGATGCGCCTACCCGGCGCTGCCGGTCACAGGAGAAAGAGCTCGACGGCGAAGAAATGGCAGATGGTCCCGGCAAGCACGAAGACATGGAAGACCGTGTGCATGTACGGGATCTTCTTCAGGATGTAGAACCCTGCTCCGATCGAATACAGGATGCCGCCAATGAGCAGCAAGAAAAAGCCCGGACGCGGCAAAGACGCGTAAAGCACGGGCAAAAACCATACGACACACCATCCGAGCAGCAGATACAGAAGCGCGGAGGCCCACCGCGGACGAAAGACCCAGAACGCTTCGACCGCCATGCCGACGAGCGCGGCCGCCCAGACGACGCAGAACAGGACGAACCCTCCGTGGTCCGCGAGGGCGATCAGGCAGAAAGGCGTGTACGATCCGGCGATGAGCAAGTAGATGGCGCAGTGGTCCATGACCTTGAAGACGCGCTTGGCGCCTTCGTGCGCGAGCGCATGGTACAGCGTCGAGGCGAGGTATTCGAGCAGCATGGATACGCCGAAGACGATCGCGGATGCGAGATGCGCCCCTCCGCCGTGCGACACGGCGGTCACGATCATGACGGGGATGGCGGCGATGGCGAGCAGCGCGCCGATGCCGTGCGTGATCGCGTTGGCGATTTCCTCGCCCAGGCGGTACTCACGCACCGAACGCGGCGCGCGGACGGATGTTCTGTCGCATTCGCTTCCCATGTCGGGATTCTAGCACAGGGCCGTTAACCGCGCGGACGCGCCCATTCCAGCCAGGCGTTCGCATCCGAAAGCGAGAGATCCCAGAGCGTCGTCGTCTTGCCGTCGATGCCGGCGGCCGTGCGCACCGATGCGCAGCGAACCTTCGAGGCGCGCTGGAAAGGATTCGCGGAAAGCGTGGCAAACTGGATCTTCTGACGAGGGACGACAGATGTGCGCCGCGAGAACCCGCCGTTCACGAGCGTCATGAAGCGGCGGTCGTATCCGATGCCCGAGCCCTTGAACCAGAGCACGGCGCGCACGATGGAGAGGACGACGTCGATCAGGCAGAAGGCGAGCAGGACCCCTATGATGCCGCGCGCGATGGAAATCAGGACGACGAGAGCCTGGTCGGAAGCAACCAGCGGATCCAAGGCGAACGAAACCGCAAGCAAAACGCCCATGGCGATCGCCGCGTAGGCCCCGAAGTTCCGCCAGACGGCGATCCTCATGATGCCGCGGCGCAGAGCCGCGGGGGCCGGTCTGACAGCAAGATCGGGATAGGAAGCGAATTCGGGAAGAATGCCCTCGAGCAGGGACGGCACGCGCGAAAGCTTGATGAACGGATGCAGGATCGTTCCGTGCACCGCCTGGCCGGCCTGCTTCTGCGAGGGATCGAGCGTGTCGATCTTCTCGACCCTGATCTCGCAGTACCCGATCAAACGACGGAAAAACGACTGATCGATGACGATTGATTGCACGCGATCGACGTCGATGCCGTGAAACGCGCGGCTGACAAGACCCGATTCGATTTCGATGCGAGACCCCCGGCGACGCAGGCGGAAGCTGCCGTACGTGAGCATGGATCCGAGAGCCGAGAAGACGAGCAGGATGAACAGGACGAACAGCGCGATCGCAATCGCCCCGACAAGGCCGTTCGCGGAAAAGGAGGCCATATCGCCCGCCTGCAGGGAGAGCGTGGGGTCGAGAGAAGATCCCGCCATCTCCTCGAAATACGCACGGAGCCGATCGTTCACGACCGAGGGAAGGTATCCCAGGGCACCGAAGAGCGCCGCAAGAACGACGCCGACGGACGACCCGATTCCCGTCAGCCCCGCAAGCAGCAGCTCGACATTGGAAAGGCCGGTTTCATACGAGACAGGACCCGTCTCCACGGCTTCCCCGCCATCGAGACCGCGAAACCGGTCGGACGCGGCGGCGACGCCTCCGAGAAGGTTGGCCTCGGCTCCGGGCTGCGCGCTGCCGGCGACGGAGATGCCGCCAGATGGAGCCGAAGGGGCGGAAGCGCGCGTTGAAGACGCGACGTCGACGGGCGTTCCGTCGACGCGAACCGGACGGGCCTGAGACGGATCGATGCCGTACTGGATGCATGCCCACTGCGACGGATAGACGACGCCGTCCACGGTGGCGCTTCCCCAGGCATCGAGCGATCCGCCGTCGAGCAGGACCTTCTTGCGACGGAACAGCTCGCCGCGCAGGGCCTCGACTTCGGAGACACGCATGCATTGCAGAACGATGGCCTCGTTGGACGAGCCGCCCGCGGTTTCGATGCGCACGTCGCAGACGCCCACGACGCGCTGCAGCGGGCGCGCGGACTGATTGACCGACTGGATGCGCTGGTAGGGCACATGGGTCTTGCGCTTGAAGACGACGCCCCACGACTTGCGGAATTCGGTTTCCGACAGCTCGTATGACAGGCGGGTCCATCCCAAGACGCGCAGACCGAGCACGAGCACGGCGATCAGGGCCATAAGAGGAACGATAAGGACCAGCGTCAGAACCTGGACCAATCCGGGCAGCGAGGCGACTATGAGGGACAGGATGATCGGCAGGCTGCCGAGCCAGACATATGAAGAATGGACGCGATGCGCACCCGGCTTCAGGGTCTCGGGAATCATACGTCCTCCTGAGCGAGGCGGGCCTGCTCGGCGATGCGGTCGCGCAGAGCGTCCGCCGCATCGAAGGCTAGGCCCGGAATGACGTGCGATCCGGCCGCCGTGGCCACGGTCACGCTCGCCAATCCGAGGATCCTCAGAATCGGGCCCTGCACCGTGTCGGTGTTCTGAACGCGCACGAACGGAATGACGGTACGGGTGCGCCAGACGACCCCTTGCACGATATCCAGATCGTTCTCGGCAACCTCGTATCGCCAGAATCGATACTTGAGCATGGGATACGCTACGGCGTACACGATGACGGCGACAACGGCGAGCGCGATGAGCGTCGGCAGGACCCACGAAGGCGGCACGATGCCGTTGAAAGAGACGACCGCATATGCGCCCATGATGACGGCGACGGCGACAAGCGCCTTGAGCGCGCCGGATGCCATCCAGACGATCCTCATGCGACCGTCAAGCAATTGGGAAGGGAGTGCCCTCATCCTTCGCTCCTTCGAAATGGGGGTTGGCTCGATGATTTCCCATCAATATATCAGACGTTCCGAAGCCCTCCATGGGCTATGCTTGAGACTTAAGCCAAATCGCAAAAGAAGGAACGCCATGACATCCTGCCTTCCGCCTGAAACGACCCTCTCATCCCTCGCCGACGCGATCGCCGCGCAGGGCGTGAAGATCCGGCTCGTCGGACCGGATCGGCCGGTTCGCGGGATGTCCATAGACTCGCGGGCCGTGGGCCCGGAAGCGCTGTTCGCCTGCAAGGGCGCCGCGTTCAAGCCCGCCTACCTGGAAGATGCGCTGAACGCAGGAGCGGCGGCGTACCTCTGCGACGAATCCTCGGAGCTTGATCTGAGCGCGCATGCCGAAGGCGTTTCCCACCTCGTCACCGACGACATCCGACCGGCCATGGCCTACGCCGCGCGCGCGGCGTACGGGCGTCCCGATAAGCGCATCGATATCATGGGCATCACGGGCACGAAAGGCAAATCCACCACGTCGTTCCTGCTGAAGTCGATCTTCGCGGCGGCGGGCATGCGGCCTTCCATCATCGGATCAATCGAAACCGACGACGGGATCGACGCGTTCGAAAGCCATAACACGACGCCCGAGGCCGTCGATTTGTGGCGCCACGTCTTCAATACTGCCGAATCCGGCAGGAAGCACCTGGTCATGGAAGTCTCGAGCCATGCCCTTAAATACGACCGCACGCTCGGCCTCATGCTGGACGTCGCGTGCTTCCTGAATATCGGACGCGACCACATCTCCCCGAGCGAGCATCCCTCGTTCGAGGACTATTTCGCGTCGAAGCTGCGCATCTTCGACCAATGCCGCACCGCCGTCGTGAACCTCGATTCCGACCTCGTCGACGAGGTGCTCGAACATGCACGACGCGCCGAGCGCCTGCTGACCTTCGGCGTCGATCGGCCGGAAGCCGACTACAGCGCCAGAGACGTACGGCCGTGCCGAGACGGCATCGCATTCGATCTGGCCTGCGAAGGGGGGACACGCCCTATGACATTGGGCATGGCCGGCCTCTTCAATGCGGAAAACGCCTTGGCCGCCATCGCGATGGCGCGCATCGCGGGCATCGGCTTCGAAGACATCGCCGCAGGCCTCGCGCATGTCCGCGTACCCGGCCGCATGGAGGTCGTGCGGTCTGCCGCAGGCAGCACCATCGCGCTCGTGGACTATGCCCACAACGAGCTTTCCTATAAGACGTTCTTCACGTCGGTCAGGAAAGAGCACCCTGCGGCGAAGGTCGTGGCGGTGTTCGGCGCGCCGGGCGACAAGGCGTTCGAACGTCGTGAGGTTCTGCCCCGCGTGGCCGCGCAGTTCGCCGACTACCTGATCTACACCGAGGAGGACCCTGCGCACGAAGATCCGCGCGCTATCGCCGAGGAGCTGGCGGCGAACACGCCGACGGATACGCCGTGCGAAATCATCGTCGACCGCGAGCAGGCCATCATCCGCGCGTTCGAGGTGGCGGGTGAAAACGATGCCGTGGTCTGCCTGCTTGCGAAGGGCGACGAGACCCGCCAGCATAGGGGAGACTCGTTTCCCGAAGTCAAATCGGATCTGCATATCGCACGCGAATGCCTCGGCGTCGCGCAGGACGCCTAGGGAGGATCCGACGATGGCCGTCTACATCGCTCACTACCGCTCCCCGCAGAACGAGAACCCCACGTCAGGATCGTTCGAATTCGAAAGCGAGCACCGCGCGGGATCGAAGCAGAACCTGCGCGATGCGCGCATGCATATGCTCGTCGCCTACGGCAATGAAGCCGTGACCTGGAATATCGATGACGTGCAGGTCAAACGGGCCAAGAGCGACGTGCTCGACAACCAGATCGAGATCGATTTTCGCGAACCGGTGAAGCATCGCAAGACCCGCACCGTGAATCGGGGCAGGCTCTAGAGCGCCGCACCGCAGCCCGATACGGAAGACGACAGGGGAATAGGGCGATAGCCATGCGCCTCGAGCGCGGTCGGCATCGAACGCGAAACGAACGCCCGGTTTCTCGACATCCCGAGAAAGAACCGCAGAACGGCTTATGCCAGCTTCCCACCGACGATCTTGGCGGCAGCGGCCTTGTCGAAGTTCCCGCCGGTCGCCTTCGTGAGGGCACCCATGACCTTGCCCATGTCGCGTTTCGTGGTCGCGCCGAGCTCGGCTATGGTCGCGTCGACGAGCTCGCCGAGCGCGTCTCCTGAAAGCTGTTCGGGAAGCAGGTCTTCGAGAATGGCGACCTGGGTGCGAAGCGTCTCGGTGCGTTCTTCGTTCGTGCCGGCCTTAACGGACCCTTCGAGCGTCTCTTTCGTCTGCTTGATCAGACGCTTCGTCATGGCGTCGACATCGGCCTCGGTCACTTCGCGCCGCTCGTCGACCTCGATGTTCTTGATCTCGCCATGAAGCTGGCGCAGGATGGAGAGCCGCACTTTGTCGTGGGCCTTCATGGCGTCCTTGATCATGTCTTTCAGCTCATCGTAGCGCATGGCGGCTCCTATCTCCGGTTTCGTTGCCCCTCCACTATAGCCCCGCCGCATGCCCTCTGCCACGATGCGCATGCCTCGTCTCGACCGATGGGTGCCATTCTGCGTCATGCTGCATAGCGATCGGCGAAACGTCGTTCCGCATGCGGCCGGCGCCGTTCGCATTTCGCTGTCAAGAATCGCCGCCGCGAATCGTGTTGTAGGTAAGCAACGTTGCATGATTCAATGCGATTCGAAAGGAGGCCGGATGAGGGCATCGAGACCGACAGACGCGGATTCCGAGGCAAGACGTCTGATCCATGACTACGCCGACCTCATCCTCAGGCTGAGCTACACCTACCTGAACTCGACCTGCGACGCGGAAGACGTATGCCAGGACGTTCTTATGAAAACCCTGGCACGAACCGCCCCTTTCGCCGGAGCCGAACATGAGAAGGCCTGGATCATCCGTGTCGCGATCAATGCCTGCAAGGACCGTCTGAAGCAGGGGCGGGGACGATTCGTCAGCCTGGATGAGGCCCGCTATGCGGAAGCTCCTGGGCACCCGCACGACGAGACGCTTGAGGCGGTGCAGAAGCTCCAGCTCATCTACCGAGAAGCGATCTACCTGCATTATTACGAGGGATACTCCATAGCCGAAATCGCGCGCATGACCGACCGGAGCGAATCCGCCGTCGGAGCGGCTCTGAGCCGCGGACGCAAGAAACTGCGCGCCATGCTTGAAAGGAGCGCGTCATGAACGAAGGTTTCGCCGAGACCTACGCTCGAGCCCTTGACGATTTGAAGTTCTCTTCCGAAGAGAAGGGCCGTATGGCGGAAAGGCTCGCGCACGCCGCCGATGCACGAACGCAAGGATCCGGCCTCCGCAGCGCCTCGATCGCAGGCGCGGGCGCCGCGTGCGCAGCGGATGCGGGCGATGCGTCAGGGCAGAGCCGCGCGTATGCGCCCCGCGTCGATCGCCCGGCCTCCGCAGCACGCACGGCCACCTGGTTCCGGAAGCATCCCGCGCGCTTCGCTGCCGCGGCCGTCGTCGCCGCCCTTGCGCTCGGGGGAGGGGGCGCCTATGCGACAGGCAACTTGGTCACGCTGCAGAACGCCGCGGACGACCTGTTCAACGGAGCGCCCGCGAAGACCGAGGTCGTTGAATCGATCGGCCATCCCCTAGGAGCGACCGCAAGCGACGGCGGCATCACCGTCAGCGCGGATGCGATCATCGGCGACGCGCATACCTACACGATCGTCTATTCGATCTCCAAGGACGACGGCAGCGCGTTCGACGATCTTGACACGAACGAGAACGGGATCCTTGCCTGCTTCATGTTCTACGAGCAGAATACGACGGCCGACATCGACTGGGGCGGCGCTTCCGGAAGCGCGTATTTCTACGATGCGGATCCTGACGACCCAGCCATCCAGTATGTGGAGACGATGAGCTACGACGCAACGGAGAGCCTGGCCGGAAGCGTCGTGCGTTCTCACATGAAGAATCTTATGCGTGACGATGCCTCCGGATTCGAAACCATCGCCGAAGGCACGTGGAACCTCAAGTTCGACATCGCCTACGAAGACTCTTCCGTCGCCCTTTCCGCCGCCGAACTGTTCGACCTCTACGGATATGACGCACATATCGTCGACGCGAGCATCTCCCCCATTTCCCTACACCTCGCCTATCAGGTCGACCGTCCCGTCGCATGGAGCGATGAGGGCCGCGGGATCTCCTTGAAGGACGGAACTTCCTTCCGAGGCGACGAGGCTTCCGGCCGTGAAAACGCCCAGGATGCGAGGCTTTCCAACGAACTGCTTGGCGCCCGCGCGACCGTAACCCTGAAAGACGGGACCTCCTTCGAATGCGACGCGAACGGAGGCGGGCGTATCGATGGGGACACCGAGCATCCGACCTGCACCACGAACATCGTCTTCGACCGCATCATCGATCTCGACGAAATCGAATCCATCGATATCGAAGGCACCGCGCTTCGAATGAATTAGTCCAAGCAATCGTTCCGAGACGAACGAAGGAGGATTCTCGCTCGATTCAGGAATCCTCCTCGGGCGCCCTTTATCGCGAGCGTGCCCACGCATCGTCGCCCTCCCGTCCAAGAATGGAAGGGTGACGAAGATGCTGAACCCCTCAGGTCCGCTCGCCCTTTGACGCACGATGCCTCCCCTTTCCCGTCATCGGGGAAGGGGAGGCATTCGTTCAACTGGAAGGATCTTTCTCTCCATCCGATATACGTGCGTGCCGAAGCGTACTCCGGCACGCCGCGGGCCGGACGCCGTGGCGCCCGGCCCGTCAATCATCAGTACTCGCTCGCGTCTTCCTTCGTGAGCTTTCCTGCGAACGTGCGGTAGACCAGGAAGTGGTACAGCAGCACGAAGGGAAGGCCGACGCAGGTGATGCCGAGCATCCAGGCAAGCGTCAAATCTTCGGACGCAGCCGTCTCGATCGTGATATTCGCGCCGGAAGCGGCCGTTGCGAACAGATTGAACGGATCGCCGGCACCTGCCACGACCAGATTCGGGAACAGGCTCGCACCCAGCAGCGCAACCAAAGCGAAGCACGCAACGGACGAGGCGAGGAACACGACGAGCGAAGCCTTCTCGTCCGTCGCCTTCATGAAGGTGGCGGCAAGCATCGCGACGAAGAGCACGGCGAAGGCGATGCGCAGGATGGACAGGCCGCCGACCATCTCGGGCTTGATGATGACCAGAGCGTAGACGGTGACGAGCGCGAAGAACACGATCGCCAGGATGGCGAAGGTCCGACGAGCCATGCGGGCGCGAACGGCCATCGCGCTACCCTCGGGAGCCTTCAGCGCAAGCCAGGATGCTCCCTGCAGAATGAACATGGACAGGCCGAGCAGGCCGCACAGCAGCGTGAAGGGCGTGACGAGGCCGAGCAGGGGAATGCCGACGTAGTCGCCGTTGGCGTTCATCGGAATGCCCGCGTACACGTTGCCGATGGCGACGCCGAAGAGCAGGGCCGGAAGCAGCGAACCCACGAAGAACAGGGCGTTCCACGCCTTCTTCCAACCGGGCTTCGTTTCGTTCGCGGAATACTCCAGCGAGATCGCGCGGACGATGAGGCCCATGAGCACGAGGATGATGGCCAGGTAGAAACCGGAGAACGTGGTGGCGTATGCCGGCGCGAATGCAGCGAACAGCGCGCCGCCCGCGGTCAGGAGCCAAACCTCGTTGCCGTCCCACACAGGACCGACGCTGCGGCGCAGGAGCGCCTTTTCTTCGTCGGTCTTGGCGACGAAGGGGCTCAGGACGCCGGCGCCCAGGTCGAATCCGTCAAGAACGAAGTATCCGGCGATCAGTACGAAGATGAGGATGAACCAGATGATTCCCAGTACGGTCATGGTTATTTCGCCTCCTCGATCTCGTCGCTGACAGGGTTGCCCTCAAGGTCGTCCACAGGACCCTTGCCGATGAAGCCCGTGATGAGGCGGGCCCAGGCTATGAAGATGAACGTGTAGACGATGATGAACAGCAGGATGGTCACAAGCAGCTCAACGGAAGAAAGAGACGAGGAAATCGCATCGTTGGTGAGAAGCCCCAGGCCATCGGGAGAGCTCGTCGCGGGATACACGACGTAGGGCTGGCGACCGACCTCTGCGGCCGTCCATCCGGATTCGATCGCGAGGAACGGGAAGATCGGGGAGAGGACCAGGATCCACTGCCACCACTTCTTATCCTTGAGCTTGCTGCCCTTCTTATAGGAGGCTATAAGCGCGAGCGCCAGCACGATCACGATAGCGCCGAACATAAGCACCATCAGGTGATAGCTCACAAAGGTCACGCCGATCGGCAGATTGTCGACATCGAGGTCGGCATTTTCCTTGGCGAGATCGTTCAGGCCGGGGTATTCCGTATCGAAGCTATTGGAAGCGAGGAAGCTGGTGAAGCCTTCGAGCTTGAGGGGCGCGACGACTTCCTGCGTGTCCTTGTCGACGTAGCCGATGAGGTAGAGCGGCAACGTGCCTTCTTCATAGTGGCCTTCCATCATGGCGATCTTGGAAGGCTGCTCTTCGGCGACCTCGACTGCCGAGGCGTGCGCGCTCACCAGAAGGACGCACGTGGAGATAAGCGCGACCGTGGCGCCCAGACGCAGGGTCCTGTCAGCGAAGTAACGGAACTTCTCTTTGCGCATATACCAGGCGGAAACCGCGATGGCCATGAAGGCGCCCATCACGAACAGGGCCATGACCGTATGGAAATAGCGCACGCCGGTGGAGGCGTTGAACGCCGCACCGAAGAAGTCCGTGAGAACCGCCTTGGTGCCGTCGGCGGAAAGCTCCGCGCCGCCCGGGGTCTGCATCCAGGAGTTGGCGATGAGGATCCAGAGGCACGACAGGCAGCTGCCGAGGAAGACGAGCCAGGCGGAGGTCAGATAGAACTTCGGGCCGACCTTCTTGCGGCCGAAGATCACGACGCCGAGGAACGTGGACTCCATGAAGAAGGCGAAGATGGCTTCGGCCGCAAGGGGGGCGCCGAAGATATCGCCTACGAAGCGGCTGTAATCGGCCCAGTTGGTGCCGAACGAGAATTCCATCGTGATTCCCGTGGCCACGCCGATGGCAAACGTGGTCGCGAAAATCTTCGACCAGAACTTCGTCGCAGCCGCGTCGCGCGGGTCGCGCGTTTTGTAGTAGCGGGTTTCATTGAGGGCCAGGATCAGACCAAGGCCGACTGACAGCGGAACGAAGCAGAAGTGGAAGATAGCCACCAAAGCGAACTGTATGCGCGACAGCACGGCAACATCGGACAGGAATTCCATAGCCACACCCCCTTTTCTCTTTACGTTGTTCCAATTGCATACTCGTCCCCATACGCGAGCACGCGCAGATAATAACACTCGAAATCTCCAAATTACGGGACGATGGCGATATTTGTTCCTAATTTAATAACATTTTCGCCCGAATGCCGTCAAAACCGCACCGTTGCACGGAAAAGAGCCTCCGGATTCGCTCCGAAGGCTCTGAAAAAAACAGCGAGCAGAAGGATGCTGGAAAGCGCGCTCACGAAAGCCGCGCAAGAGGGCGGGCAGACGCATGAAGTGACGGACGTCTTTCCATCCCCGTCGAAACCGGCTTGTCGAGCTTTCGGGCCATGGCCCGAAAGCCTCGCCCGCAGCCTAGTTTTCGCCGTGATGATGGTGATGACGCTCCTGCTCCTCGAGCTCCTGGGCGGCGTCGCATGCGGAAAACGCCGCATCGTCGAGCACGGCGATCGCGTTAGGATGGAACTGCAGGATAGATGCAGGAACCTTCGGCGTGATGGGTCCGTAGAACGCCTGGTTCACGATATCCGCATAGGCGGCTCCTGATGCCACGACGACGATGCGCCGGGCCTCCATGACGGTGCCGACGCCCATGGTGAATTCCCCGCGTTCTTCGTTGTAGCAGGTCTCGTTCGAGAAGGAATCCCCGGGGACATTCGCTCCCAGCTCGCCGTTCGGCCCGAGCGCAAGAATCAGGGTATCTATGCCTCCTTGAAGCCTGATCTGGGCTTCGAAGGCGGCGCAGACGGCATGGGGATCGGCGGCCGCGCCTCCCGGCGTGCAGACGTTTTCGGAATGGATGTTCGTCACGCCGAAGAGCTCGGCATCGAGCCTGGCGCGCACAGGATAGGCCTCGTCGTCCCCGCCGTCGTTGCGGCCGACGCGCGATTCGGTCACGCCGAATGCGGCAACGCGCGAGAAGTCGAGCGCTTCCTCGACATAGCGGGCGCTCAGCTGGCCGTACACGTCCACCCCGTCGGGAAAGACATCGAACCCGAGCGTGCAGCCGGGCTTCTCGCATACGACCTCCGCCACGCAATCGGCGGCGTAGGCGGCAAGTTCTTCGGAATCCTTGGCAACCATGATCTGCATAGGGCGAACCTT
Source organism: Slackia sp. CM382 (assembly GCF_000293015.1). NCBI lineage: Bacteria > Bacillati > Actinomycetota > Coriobacteriia > Eggerthellales > Eggerthellaceae > Slackia > Slackia sp. CM382. The sequence goes on along the minus strand of NZ_ALNO01000007.1, from coordinate 11,215 downwards.
CCATCGCGGTAGGCATGTGGCATAGGCGGTCTTCGAAGGGTACCATGAATCCGCGCATGACAGATGCTTTCAAGATAGGAGGCCGCAATGGCCGCATGCTACGACGCATTCGTATTCGATATGGACGGCACCATCCTGTACACGCTCGACGACCTGACCGCCACGACGAACGCCATGCTGAAGGCGTTCGGCTTCCCCGAGCGCACGAAGGAGGATGTCCGCTTCATGGTAGGCGACGGCACCCGTGCGCTCATCGAGCGGGCGCTTCCCGCGGATGCGCCCCGGGAGAATATCGATGAGCTCTATTCCTGCTGGACCTCGTATTACGATACGCATGGCGACGAGCACACCCGCCCGTACGACGGCATCGTCGAAGCCATGCGCGACCTGCGCGCCCGCGGAAAGAAGATCGGGGTCTTGTCCAACAAGTACCAGGCGGGAGTGGACGCCATGATCGCGCGCTTCTTCGACGGACTCGTGGACTGCGCCATCGGCGACGGCACGGCTCCGCGCAAGCCGGACCCGACCGGGCTCATCATGCTGGCGGAACGCATCGGCGCGCCGCTCGAGCGCATCGCGTACTTCGGAGATTCGACGACGGACATGAGGACGACCGTGCGCGCAGGTGTGTTCGGAATCGGAGTGACCTGGGGATACCAGACGAGGGAGGCCATTGCGGATGCCGGAGCCCAAGCGCTCATAGACACGCCGTCCCGCATTCTCGACTTCGCATAGAAAAAGCCGGGCCTGCAAGCCCGGCTTCAAGCATCGATGGTGGTCAGAGAGGGACTTGAACCCCCGACACGGGGATTTTCAGTCCCCTGCTCTACCAACTGAGCTACCTGACCGGTTCGTTAAACGCGAGTATGCATGATACCTGTAGCGAACCGTCTGCGCAAGCGGTTTTTGCCTCGGCCTGCATGCGGGCCGCAAGGGACCTGGCCCCAGACGACGCGCCGTTCCGAACCATGCGGGTCTGACATCTTCGCACCCGCATGGCAACGCACGCGGAGCGCTCCGCACCGCTCGCTCGCTCGAGCCTCTACTCCTTCATGGCGCAGCCGCTGCCGAACAGAAGCTCGCGCTCTTCGGGAGGGAGAATCGAACGCGCCTGGTCGCGCAGGTTGTTCACGCCGATGAAGAACTGCCGCATCATGACGACCATGAGGTAGCGTCCCTTGGGCGTGAGCGTCAGCTGCTCGTCATCGTCCTTGTCGATGCCGCCGACCGCCTTCATGAACGCGTATTCGACCGGCAAACCCCTTTGCACCGAGCAGCCGAAATCACGTTCGAACTGCGTTTTATCCAGATGCAGGCCGAAGAGCTGCATCAGGAAGCGATACCGCATGCGATTCGCCTTCGAGAACGTGGTCTTGCCCATGATGGACATGCGTCCCGCGTCGATCGCCTGATTGTACTCGCGCACGCTGAAGGTATTGATGTATTGGGAATCGCCAAGATACGTGAAGCCGCCGCTGCCGATCGCCGGATACTGCTCGTAATCGACGATGTATTCATCGATCATCGTGGGCGCATCGGCCGTACGGTTGAACGTCCATGCGCTGCTATGCGTGAACAGCGCGTCGGGCCCGTCCGTCAGCGTCTCGCTGATGATCCGGTAGAAACGCTGCTCGCGATCGTAGTCGACCTTGCCGACGGTGGCGGCCAGGGAGCGCTCGACCGCAGGCGATGCCATCAGGGGATAGAAGGTCGTCTGGTTGCATCCCGTCTCGATGACGGCTTCGAGGTCGCGGCGGAGGATGTCTTCGGTCTGCGCCGGGAAGTTGAAGATCATATCCACGTTCATCGAGTCGAAGTAGGGCGCGGCGATTTTAACGGCCTCCATGATGGACGCCGCATCGCCGTACTTGTCATAGCGATCCATCTGTTTGAGCAGGCCGTCATCGAAGCTCTGCACCCCGACCGACAGGCGGTTCACCCGTCCTTCGAGTTCGCTCAGATAAGGTTCCGTCAGGTGATTCGGGTTCGTTTCGCACGAAACGTCTTTGATGGAGAACTCGCGTTTCGCCGCATCGATCGTCTTGCAGAGCTCGTCCAGCAAGATGGTCGGCGTGCCGCCGCCGATGTACAGGGAATCGAAGTCGTAGCCGAGCTCCTTGACCATCATCATCTCGCGGCGCAGGTTCTCGTAGTACGCCTTCGCGCGCCCTTCGTTGAAAGGGAACCGGTTGAACGAGCAGTACGGACACAAACGCTCGCAGAAAGGTATATGCATGTACAGCATATACGGCATCCCGGCTTGAGGGCCGGGGATGCGCGTCTCTTCGGTTCTATCGATGCGCAGATTGCCTGATGTGTAGTGACGGACCGCCTTGCTTAAAAGTCGTTCTGAAAGCATAAATGAATCTAAACCTCTATCGCTCGTTTCGCGATGTCGAACCGCATCTGCTTGCCTTCGAAGTTGATCTTGTCGCAGGCTTCGTAGGCAAGCTCGCGCGCCTCTTCGAAGGAATCGGCGAGCGCGACCACGTTCAGGACGCGGCCGCCGCTCGTGATGAGCTCGTCATCGGCGTTATAGGACGTGCCGGCCTGGAACACGAGCACGCCATCCATCTCCTCGGCCTCTTCTATGCCGAGAATGACCTTGCCCTTTTCGTATGATCCAGGATAGCCGCCGCTCGCAAGCACGACGCAGACCGACACCTTGTCGCTCCAGGAAGGACGCACGTCGCCGGCGCGGCCTTCGGCCACGGCAAGGAACGCGTCGAGCGCGTCGCCGTCGAAGCGTGCGAGAACGGCCTGGGTTTCGGGGTCGCCGAAGCGGGCGTTGAATTCGAGCAGCTTCGGGCCTTCCTCGGTCAGCATGAAGCCGCCGTAAAGCACGCCGCGATACCCCGCGCCGAATTCCTCCTTGGTCGCCGCGGCCGCCGTGCGCATGATGTCCGCCATCCGGGTCTCGAGCGCATCGTCCACGGCAGGTACCGGGGAATACGCGCCCATGCCGCCGGTGTTCGGGCCGCGATCGCCGTCGAAGGCGCGCTTGTGGTCCTGCGCGCACGGCATGCAGACCGCCTCGCCGTCGGAGATGAACGCAAGCATGCTGCATTCCGGACCCGCCAGGCATTCTTCGATGACGACCGAGCTTCCTGCCGTGCCGAACGCACCGGCGAAGCAGTCATGGACGGCCTCTTCCGCCTCTTCGAGGTCGTCCGCCACGACGACGCCCTTGCCTGCGGCCAGACCATCGGCCTTGACCACGATCGGAGCGCCCGTCTCGCGCACGAACGCGAGGGCGTCGGCTTCGCAATCGCAGGCGCGATACCGCGCGGTCGGAAGCCCATGCCTGATCATGAATTCCTTCGAGAACGATTTGCTGCCCTCGAGCCGGGCGGCGTCGGCATTCGGGCCGAAGACGGGGATTCCCGCCGCGCGGACGGCGTCGGCGACGCCTGCGACCAAAGGGGCCTCGGGGCCGATGACCACAAGCCCTATCCCCTGGTCTTTGGAAAAGCCTATGACGGCCTCCGCATCGCACGGATCGAGCGGCACGTTCCGGCCGCACTGCACCGTTCCTCCGTTTCCGGGGGCTATGAATAGGTCTCCGACCTGAGGTGACTTCGCAATGGACCATGCGAGGGCGTGTTCGCGGCCTCCGCTGCCCAGAACCAGTACGTTCATCATGTCTTGGTCTTCTCCTTGAACGGAATGCGCGCTAGCGATCCCAGCCGCGCATCAGGGTCTGATGGCGATCGGGGCCGACGGATACGATGGTCGCCTTGACGCCGCTTAGACGTTCGATCTCGGCGATGTAGTCCTGGGCGGCCTGCGGCAGCTCCTCGAAAGCCGTCGCCTTCGTGATGTCCTGCCCCTTCCAGCCCGGCATGGTCTTGTAGATGGGCTTGGCATGGTAGAGCACGCTCTGCTGCATCGGGAAATACTCGTAGCGCTCGCCGTTGCATTCGTATGCGACGCAGATTTTGATCTCATCGAACGCGGACAGCACGTCGAGCTTGGTGAGCGCGATGTCGGTCAGGCCGTTGACCTCGGCGGCATAGCGCGCGATAACGGCGTCGAACCAGCCGCAACGGCGCTTGCGCCCGGTGGTCACGCCGTACTCATGGCCGACGGAGCACATCAGGTCGCCGTCGACGGCATCCTGGCCTTCCCCGCCGTTTTCGGGATACAGGAGCTCGGTCGGGAATGGACCCGCGCCTACGCGCGTGACATAGGCCTTCTCGATGCCGAGAACGCGATCGATGGCCGCCGGGCCGACGCCCGATCCGGTGGCTGCGCCGCCGGCGCAACAGGAAGAGCTGGTCACGAACGGATACGTGCCGTGATCGATGTCGAGCAGCGTGCCCTGGGCGCCTTCGAACAGAATGCGCTTGCCGTCGCGCAGTGCCTCGTTGAGCATCATGGCCGTTTCCGCCATGTGGGGACGGATGACCTCTGCGTAGGGAAGGCAGGCCGCGCAGATCTCGTCCACGGTGAACGTGCGCTTGCCATAGACCTTTTCGAGGATGGCGTTCTTCACCTCGAGCGCGGCCGCCACCTTCATGCGGAACACCTTCTCGTCGAGCAGGTCTTGGATACGGATGCCGCTGCGGGCGGCCTTGTCCTGATAGCACGGGCCGATGCCGCGATTCGTCGTGCCGATTTCGTTCTTGCCCAGCTTGAATTCGGAGGCCTTGTCGAGCTCGATGTGGTACGGCATGATCACATGCGCGTCGCAGGAGATCTTCAGGCGGTCGCACGGGAAGCCCTCCCCTTCGAGCATGCGCATCTCTTCAACCAAGACCTGGGGATTCACAACGACCCCGTTGCCGATGACCGGTATGGCGTTTTCGTACATGATGCCCGAGGGAATGAGGTGCAGCGCGAGCTTCTTGTCGCCGCTTACCACGGTATGCCCGGCGTTGTTGCCGCCCTGATAGCGGACGACGAAATCGAATTCGCGGGCGATGAGGTCCGTGATCTTGCCCTTGCCTTCGTCACCCCACTGCGCGCCGACCAGAACTACGTTTGACATGCTCTCCTCTTCCGTTCTTCGAGAAATCGAATTGCATCCTGCCGAACATACTAAACCGCGATTATATCCGCCTGTATCCGCATGCGACGACAAGGGGCGGAGCGTCATCAAAACCCCGTCGAGCGCGGCGGTCGCTAGATCATCGAAACATCGACGTAGTCGCCGAACTTCGTGTATTCGGCCGCGAACGACAGGCGTATATCGCGCGTGGCGCCGTTGCGGTGCTTCGCGACGATAAGGTCGGCCGTACCCAACGGAGGGCGGCCGTCCTGTTCGGCTTCGGCTTCGTCGGTACTGCGGTCGATGAACATGACGATGTCGGCATCCTGCTCGATCGAGCCTGATTCACGCAGGTCGGAAAGCATCGGCCGTTTGTTGCCGCGCATCTCGACCGCGCGAGAGAGCTGGGAAAGCGACAGGATAGGAACGTCGAGTTCCTTGGCGAGCACCTTGAGGCCTCGGGATATCTCGGCCACCTCGACCGAGCGGTTGCCGTCGCGCCGGGCCTTGGTCGGCTGCATGAGCTGCAGATAGTCGACGATGATCAGGCCGCGCTCCTTGTCACGAAGTTGGCGGCGCGCCTTAGCGCGCATCTCGAGCAGGGACAGGCCCGGAGTATCGTCGATCCAGAGATCGAGCTTGGAAAGGGAGTCCGTCGCGCTCAGGATGGGCGCCCAGTCGGCATCGGTCAGGCTGCCCGTGCGCAGCTTCGACAGGTTCACCCGCGCCTCGGAGCAGAGAATGCGCTGCACGAGCTGGGTTGCGCTCATCTCGAGGCTGAACAGCGCGACCGAGGCGCCGTGCTTGGCGGCGTTCACGGCGACGTTCAGCGCGAACGACGTCTTGCCGACGGCGGGGCGCGCGGCAAGGATCAGCAGGTCGCCGCCGCGCCAACCCCAGAACAGGTCGTCGACGTCTTTGAATCCGGTGCCGACGCCGGCAAGTTCGTCTTTATGCCGTGCCAGTTCGTCGATCTGGTCGAAGACGGTGCTCAGCAGATCGCCCACCTTCGTGAACGACGACCCGACGCGCTTCTGCGTAACGCTGAAGAGCATCCGCTCGGCTTCCTCGATGGTCTGGCTGGCGTCGTCGGGGGCGTCGTAGGCGAGCGCATTTATATTGGTGGATGCGTAGATCAGATCGCGCTGCAGGCTTGCGCGCCTGACGATTTCCGAATGGCTTTTCCAATTCGTGAGCGAAAGCGTGTTGTTGGCGAGCTCGACGAGGTACGGACGTCCTCCGGCGGCCTCCAGCTGCCCTTCTGCAGCAAGGCGGTCGGCAAGCGATATCTGGTCGATGGGGATATGACGGCTTGCAAGGTTGGCGATGCCTTCGAAGATGAGCCTGTGGGCAGGCCGATAGAAGTTTTCTGGGGAAAGGGACGATGCGATTTCATCCACGGCCTCTTCGTTGAGCATGCAGGCGGCGAGGACCGATTTCTCTGCTTCGACGTTGCTCGGGAGGGGTCTGCCGGTGGTGCTTTGCATTATCGAGGCCGAGGGATCCTGGTAATTCGGCATGGTCTCCATCACTCCACTCTGACCTGGCCGTTTAGAGATACCAAGTCGAATTTGCTTTGGCAGAACAGATATATTACCCCATCGCGCGCGTCTTGTGTCGGCCGCATGTCCAAGCCCTCGATACGCATTCCGTCAATCCACCTCTGAAAACCGATTTCCACACCGACAAACTGCGCCTTTCCCACTTATCAACGTTTTCCACATTTTAGACTGTGGAAAACAAAAAATCCCGCCGCGCATGCGGCGGGATTTCATGCCGTTTCGCCACCAGGAAAAACCCGGAGACGATCCGTAAAAGCGCGTTACTCGGCTTCGGTCTCTTCGACCTCGGCGGCCTCCGCAGGAGCTTCCTCGGCGGGAGCCTCTTCGACTTCAGCCGGAGCCTCTTCGACCTTCGGCTCGCCCACGAACAGGTTGATGCCGACTTTGATGTCGCGGTAGATGGAAAGCTCGACGACGTGCTCGCCCGCGGTCTTGATGGCCTGGCGCATGACAAGGCGCTTGCGGTCGATCTCGAGATCGAGGTCGGCCTTGACGGCGTCGGCGACCATGGAAGCCGTGACGGAGCCGAACAGGACGCCCTCTTCGCCGACTTTCGCAGGCACGACGACGGTCTTGCCCTCGAGGGCGGCCTTGAGCTCGTTCGCGCGGGCGATGCGGGTCTCTTCGCGCTTGGCGATGGAGCCGCGACGCTGCTCGAGCTGCTTCAGGTTGCCCTTGGTGGCCAGGACGGCCATGCCCCTGGGGCCGAGATAGTTATTGAAGAAGCCGCGCGCGACGTCGACTACGTCGCCTTCGCCGCCTCTTCCGGGGATTTCGGTAAGCAGGATGACCTTCATCGGTGTACCTCCTTAGCGATTGCGGCGATCGCCACGGCCGCTGACGGCAGCCACGACATAGGGCATGAGGCCCATTTCACGCGCGTTCTTGATGGCGGTAGCGATGTCGCGCTGATGCTGGACGCAAGCGCCCGTCACGCGGCGCGGCTTGATCTTACCGCGGTCGGTCACGAATTTACGCAGCATGGCCGTATCTTTGTAATCGATGTAGTCCGTGCCGTCCTTGCAGAACTGGCAGAACTTACGGCGAGGCTGCTTGTTGTATTCAGCCATGATTTCCTCTTTCGATTCCTAACGCATTGAGACGTATGGGAAGCCTAGAAGGGAATGTCCTCGTCATAGACGGAGGTGTCCACCATCGGAGCGGAGGACGCGGGAGAGGCGTACGACGAAGCCTGCATGCGCGGAGCCTGCTGGCCTTGACCTGCGCCGTCGCGGGAGGACAGGAACTCGATCTCATCGACGATGACCTCGATCTTGCTCCTCTTCTGCCCGTCGCGTTCCCACTGGGACCAACGAAGCTTCCCCTCGATGGCAACCTTCGAGCCTTTGCTCAGGAAGCGCGAAACGCTCTGCGCGCGCGTCCCGAACATCGTGCAATCGATGTAGTTGGGGAAATCCTTCCATTCACCGGTCTGAGGATCCTTGCGGCGATCGTTGACCGCCACGCCGAAGCCGAGAACGGGAAAACCGCTCGCGGTTTGGCGGAGCTCAGGGTCACGCGTGAGATTGCCCGTGATGAGAACCTTGTTGATGCTCATGTCTTCCTCTTCCTTCTTCCTCAAGATTTCGACGGTTCCGCATCCTTTCGGGATGCATGCCGCCGAATTAATCGCGGTCGTCGCGACGGACGATCTTGTGGCGCACGACTGCGTCGGTAATACGCAGGATGCGATCCAGTTCCGCAATGCTTTCAGGATCCGCATGGAAATCGATGAGCGTGTAATCGCCTTCGGTCAGGCCGGCGATCTCGTACGCGAGCTTGCGACGGCCCCAGTCCTCGACGTTATCGATCGTGCCGTTGTTGTCGTTGATGGCGGTCTCGACGCGCTTCATTGCCGCAAGGCGAACCTCGTCTTCGATCGTAGGCGAGACGAAGAACAGCAATTCATAAGCCTTCATGATGTCACCTCCTCTGGACTTAACGGTCCCGAGGCTCATGAAGGCATCTGCTCGGGACAGGAAACTTCGTTATCTTATCAGCAGGTTTCCGTCATTGCAATTGCCGATGCCTTCGGCCGGGCCATCGCTCCATGCGTTGCACACGACCCTATCATGGCATCCTTGCCCGGATCCGGGCGGCGTCTTCCGGCGATTCCGCGCGATACGGCCGAATCCTTGCGTTTTTCGGACGAGAACGCGATCGAAGCTGCCGAAGACCGTGCCCCGCCACCGTATACTGGACGCACGAATCCTCGTCACCCCCAAGGAAAGGCAGGCACTATGGCCGACAGAGATATCGAAGTCGCTCCGACCGAGGTTCCCGAGATCGACGAGACGCTCGAGACGCTCCTGCTCCAGACGCTCGAAAACGCCCAGGATCGCTATGAGAAGTCCGGCGTCCTGAGCCCGTATACCGCCACGCTCATCGGCGAGCGCGTCTTCGAGGAAACCTACCTGGGAACCACCGACGAATGCTTCGCCGAAGCCGAAAGGACCGTCGAAGGCATGAGAGGGGCACGCGCCTATGCATTCTGCTACGACGGGTACCTCGACACCGACGAGGGACAGGTAGACGCCATCATCGTGGAGGGCGCCATCGCCGACGGGCAGGACGGCATCGCGATCGGCCTGCTCTATACCGAAAAAGACGATACGATCACCTTCAGCGAAGAGCCCTTCTATCTAGGACCCGCCCCCAGCTTCCTTCCCGTGAAGGTCGCCAAAATCGAGGATGACTCGACGAAAGCCGCATCTGAAGACGAAGCGGAGGCATCCGAGGAATAGAACGGCTCCTCTGCGCGCACCGCGGCCCTCCGACGCGTCAAATGTCGGAGGGCCTTCTCGTCCGTGCAAGCCGTCCGTATGGCGTCCCCGCCCGACGATCGCGGCCGTTAGAAGCCTTTCGCGCCCACCACCAGATCTATCAGCTCCTGCTGGCTATGGATCCCCACCTTGTCGTACACATGAGCGACATGCGTCTTCACCGTGTTGTACGAAATCGTGAGCGCATCCTTTATATAGTTGCCGTTGCGGCCGCGCGCGAGAAGCTCGAACACTTCGGCCTCGCGCGGCGTGAGCGAAAACTCCGCGGCGACCGCGGCGCAGCGCGCCTCGAACGTCTCGTCGGGCACGGCATGCAAGACGGAGATCTCTTGAACAGGCTCCACGCACGCAATGGTTCGCGTAATGCGAAACGTGCTCGCGAAGTGCACGACATACGACACGAACGCGACGGTCGTCACCGCCACGAGCACCGATCGGTCGATGGGCCCTAAGGCTCCCGCATTCATGGCACGGCCCAAAAACGCGCCCGCTATCGATCCGAACGCCTTCATCGCGCTTCCCCATGCGAATGCCTTGATGGCCATTGCATGGTTCCGCGACCCGAGCGCCACGAGAACATACCAGCTCAACATATCGAACAGGGCGGAACCCGTGTACAGGAACGCGTTCACGAACCCTTCGCTGAACGCAGATTCGGCCTGAAAGAGCGACAGGCCTGCGACCACGCACAGCGATGCCGCGTAGAACAGGAAGTCGGCATCAAGGCTGCGACGGCGCGCGAAGCAGAAAAGAGCGTAGAGAAACGCGGCCGCCAAGGGCGCGAAGACGATGCTCGAATCCACCGGGATGCGCAGGGTTTCGCCTGCCGTGAGGGCCAGCCCGTAGACCACGCGAAAAACCAGCATGCAGACGAAGATCTGGTTCAGCATGGAAAGAAACGAGTTCGGCTGCGCAAGCGCCGCATCGGGAGATGACGGCGAGGCGGATATGCACGCAAGCCCGCTGCGAGCGGAACGATGCACCAGAAGCACGGCGATGATGCAGATCAGAGGCGCGACCATATATCCCTCGGAAACCGCCGCGACCGCGAAAAGAGCGCGCCACGCGAACGAAAGCACGTAAGCTCCGGCCACAGCGGCGCCGAGCACCGGAAGCGAAAGGGACAGGCATGCGACGCCGACGACCACCGCGGCGAGGGACGCGCCTATGGAAGACGCGAAGGCGCCGAACACATGCAGACCGGTCGAATGCATGAAGAGGGCGGCCATGTATCCCGCGATGCCAAGCACGATCGAAAGCAGCGAGACGCCTACGAGGGAGCGAAGAAGGACTTCCCGATATCTGCCGCCCGCCGCAATCGCAACCGCCACGAGCGTGACGGCCTTCGCGCCGACGAGCGCATCCCTCATCGCGGGCGACAGGGGATCGAGTGCGGGAAGGACCTCTGCGTTCAAGACCCATGCGTACATGAACACGAGCGAAAGCGCCGTGACGCAGAAAACGAGCGTGCGCGCATCGGCGCCCGCCCTCTTGTGCAATTGCGAGATCGAATCTGACATACGCGCATTATAAACGCCCGGCCATTCTTACGGAAACGCAGGTCATGCGCATCTCATATGACAAGGGTGAGAGGAAATCCCCGAGCGTGCGCCGTGAAATACGGGGCGCAGGGTGATGCGTCGCCGAAGCGCGGCCCCTACGGTTGAGAAACATCAGGCGGCCGCAAGCGTGGCCGCAACCATCATAAGGAGGGGTATCCATGTCGACCGAACTTTCCCGCCGCAACTTCCTTGCGGGCGCCGCGACGCTGAGCGCGCTCGCGGGAGCCGCCGCACTCGTCGGATGCGGCAGCTCCACCACCACCGCCGCAGATGCAGGCGCGGCCGAAGCGACCGCCGCCGACGCGACCGCATGGCTGG
>NZ_ALNO01000006.1:0-5368 GCF_000293015.1 Slackia sp. CM382 | reverse complement strand
CGAGAAAGGCCCCGCGCATGGCGGGGCCTTCGGTGCGCCGGGGCGCATAGCGCGGGCGCGCTGGGCGAGCGCGGCGGCCCTGCCTCCCACGGGCTTTCCCCGCAGTACGTCGGGCGATGGCGGGCTTAACTGCCGGGTTCGGAACGGGACCGGGTGATCCCCGCCTCCGTGGCCGCGCTCGTCCAGGGCGCCCGTGCGGGCGACCCTGAGGGCCGCATAGCGCCGACGCGCGGAGATGCCGCGCTCCATGCAGACGGAAGCCCCGCCGCGCATGGGGCCCGCCCCCTCCGGGGACGGGGATTCGGAAGAGCTCGGACTATTAGTACCGCTCGCCTGAGCACGTCGCCGTGCTTGCAGCTGCGGCCTATCGACCCGGTGGTCTGCCGGGGTCCTTACCGAAGGGAGAACTCATCTTAGGGGAGGCTTCGCGCTTAGATGCCTTCAGCGCTTATCCCGTCCGCACGTGGCCACCCGGCGATGCCGTCGGTCGACAACCGGTGCACCAGAGGTGCGTCCGCCCCGGTCCTCTCGTACTAGGGGCGGCTCCCCTCAGTTCTCCTGCGCCCGCGGAGGATAGGGACCGAACTGTCTCACGACGTTCTGAACCCAGCTCGCGTACCGCTTTGAATGGCGAACAGCCATACCCTTGGGACCGACTACAGCCCCAGGATGCGATGAGCCGACATCGAGGTGCCAAACCTTGCCGTCGATGTGGACTCTTGGGCAAGATCAGCCTGTTATCCCCGGAGTACCTTTTATCCGTTGAGCGACGGCCCTCCCACGTGGGGCCGCCGGATCACTAGAGCCGACTTTCGTCCCTGCTCGACTCGTGGGTCTCGCAGTCAGGCCCGCTTGTGCTCTTGCGCTCCAAGGACGGTTGCCGACCGTCCCGAGCGGACCTTGCGCGCGCCTCCGTTACCTTTTGGGAGGCGACCGCCCCAGTCAAACTGCCCGCCTGGCACGGTCCGCGCGCCGGATGGCGGCCGCGCGTTAGGCCGCCGGAGCGATGGGGGCAGTATTCCAAGGGCGCCTCCGCGGGGGCTTGCGCCCCCGCTTCGCGGGCTCCTGCCTATCCTCTACGCACCGAACCGTCGGCCAATGCCAAGCTGCAGTGAAGGTTCACGGGGTCTTTCCGTCCTTCCGCGGGTAATTCGCATCTTCACGAATAATGCAATTTCACCGGGTCCATGGCCGAGACAGCGCCCAGGTCGTTACGCCTTTCGTGCAGGTCGGAACTTACCCGACAAGGAATTTCGCTACCTTAGGACCGTTATAGTTACGGCCGCCGTTTACCGGGGCTTGGCTTCGGGGCTTCGCTTGCGCTGACCCTTCCGCGTGACCTTCCGGCACCGGGCAGGCGTCAGACCCTATACGTCGCCTTGCGGCTTGGCAGAGTCCTGTGTTTTTGGTAAACAGTCGCCTGGGCCTATTCGCTGCGGCCGCCGCGGGCTCGGGGGGCTCGCCCCTCCACCCCCGGCGGCGCCCCTTCTCCCGAAGTTACGGGGCGGTTTTGCCGAGTTCCTTGGCCATGGTTCTCCCGAACGCCTCGGTATGCTCTACCCGCGCACCTGTGTCGGTTTAGGTACGGGCGCCGCCGGCCCTGCCTAGGGGTTTTTCTCGGAAGCATGGAATGAGCGGCTTCGCCCTAAGGGCTTCGTCTCGCGTCTCAGGCTCTCGTGGGCCGCGGATTTGCCTGCGGCCCGCCCTACGCGCTTTCACGGGGACGTCCAGAACCCCGCCCGCCTATCCTCCTTCGTCGCCCCGTCGGTCCTAGCGGTCCGGCGGCGGTGCAGGAATGTCCGCCTGCTGGGCATCGGCTACGCCTCGCGGCCTCGCCTTAGCGCCCGACTGACCCTGGGGGGATTAGCCTCGCCCAGGAAACCTCGCGCTTACGGCGGAGGGGTTTCCCGCCCCTCTCTCGTTACTCATGCCTGCATTCTCGCTTCCGCGCGGTCCACCGCCGGTCGCCCCGGCGGCTTCGCCCCTGCGCGGAACGCTCCCCTACCGGCCGCGCCCGAAGAAGGGCGCGGCCCCGCCGCTTCGGCTCCGCGCTTAGCCCCGTGTATTGTCGGCGCATGTCCACTCGACCAGTGAGCTGTTACGCACTCTTTGAATGCATGGCTGCTTCTAAGCCAACATCCTGGTTGTCTAGGCAAACGCACATCCTTTGCCACTCAGCGCGGAATTGGGGGCCTTAGCGGGCGGTCTGGGCTGTTCCCCTCTCGGCCGCGCGGCTTAGCCCGCGCGGCCTGACTCCCGGGGTGTCTGGTCGCGGCATTCGCAGTTCGGTCGGCTTCGGTAGGCGGTGAAGCCCCCTCGGCCGTCCGGCGCCCTACCTCCGCGATCCACCTCCCGAGGCTAGCCCTAAAGCTATTTCGGGGAGAACGAGATATCTCCGGGTTTGATTGGCCTTTCACCCCTACCCGCGGCTCATCCCCTCCGTTTTCAACCGAAGTGGGTTCGGCCCTCCACAGGGTCTTACCCCTGCTTCAGCCTGGCCGCGGGTAGATCACCCGGCTTCGCGTCTGCGGCGCGCGACTGGAAGAGTCGCCCTGTTCAGACTCGCTTTCGCTGCGGCTCGCCAATCGCTTGGCCTCGCCGCGCGCCGCAACTCGCAGGCTCATTCTACAAAAGGCACGCCGTCACGCCGCCTTCGAAGGGGCGCTCCGACTGCTTGTGGGCGCACGGTTTCAGGCGCTGTTTCACTCCCCTCTCGGGGTGCTTTTCACCTTTCCCTCACGGTACTCGTCCACTATCGGTCATCCGGGAGTGTTCAGCCTTGGAGGGCGGTCCCCCCAGCTTCGGCCCGGGTTTCACGTGCCCGGGCCTACTCGGGGACATGCCGGGGAGGCCGCATGCGCTTCGCGTACGGGGCTCTCACCCGGTATCGCCGGCCTTCCCATGCCGTTCCGCTGCGCGTGCGGTTTGCAACCTCCCGGGAGGGCTCGACCCCTCCCCTCGCATGCCCCGCAACCCCGGCGGGCCAGCGCGTCGAGGCTCGACGGCGCCGCCGGTTTGGGCTCGCGCGCTTTCGCTCGCCGCTACTCGCGCGTTCTCGTTTGATTTCTCTTCCTCGGGGTACTTGGATGTTTCGGTTCCCCCGGTTGCCCCGTCCCGCCCTATGCGTTCGGGCGGGCGCGCCCGGGCATGGCCCCGGGCGGGTTGCCCCATTCGGAGATCCGCGGATCGAAGGCCGTTTGCGCCTCCCCGCGGCTTATCGCAGCTTGCCACGTCCTTCTTCGGCTCCGGATGCCAAGGCATCCACCGTGCGCCCTCGACATCTTCCGGTTCCCCGGAATCCGCCGAAGGGATATCTAAAATAAGGTCCACATGCAGTAACTGACGTAAGTCTTCGTTACGGATAGAGCTTCATGTCTCATGAAGCGTTGGTTGTTGCATCTTCGCGATCTTACGATGCGGATCACCCTCGCGCAGTCCCCGCGCCTCGCGGCGCGGGATCTGATGGAGATGGTGATTTCGCATAGTGAAATCGACGCTATGCGGCTTTCAAGGTGCCCCCAGGGGGACCCCTGGAGGCCGGATGCCGCGACGCTTCGCGATAGGAGCCCCGCATCTCGGGCCGCCGCGCCCCGCCCGCGGGACGGCGGGCGGGGGCGGCTCGGTTCTCTGTGTGAATCCGCTAGGTCTCCCTAGAAAGGAGGTGATCCAGCCGCACCTTCCGGTACGGCTACCTTGTTACGACTTCACCCCCCTCACCCTCCACACCTTCGACGCCTCCCCCCCCTTACGGGTTGGGCCGGCGGCTTCGGGTGCAGACGACTCGGGTGGTGTGACGGGCGGTGTGTACAAGGCCCGGGAACGCATTCACCGCGGCGTGCTGATCCGCGATTACTAGCAACTCCGGCTTCACGGAGGCGGGTTGCAGCCTCCGATCCGAACTGGGGCCGGCTTTAAGGGATTCGCTCGCCCTCGCGGGTCCGCTGCCCGCTGTGCCGGCCATTGTAGCACGTGTGCGGCCCAGGGCATGGGGGGCATGATGACTTGACGTCGTCCCCGCCTTCCTCCGGCTTGGCGCCGGCGGTCCCGCATGAGTGCCCAACTGAATGCTGGCAACATGCGGCGGGGGTTGCGCTCGTTGCGGGACTTAACCCAACATCTCACGACACGAGCTGACGACAGCCATGCACCACCTGCGCGGGCTCCTTCCGGCCACGGCGTCTCCGCCGCTTCACCCGCATGTCAAGCCCTGGTAAGGTTCTTCGCGTTGCTTCGAATTAAGCCACATGCTCCGCTGCTTGTGCGGGCCCCCGTCAATTCCTTTGAGTTTTAGCCTTGCGGCCGTACTCCCCAGGCGGGGCGCTTAATGCGTTGGCTGCGGCACGGAGGGTCGTGTCCCCCCGCACCTAGCGCCCATCGTTTACGGCTGGGACTACCAGGGTATCTAATCCTGTTCGCTCCCCCAGCTTTCGCGCCTCAGCGTCAGTGAAGGCCCAGAGGGCTGCCTTCGCCGTCGGTGTTCCTCCCGATATCTGCGCATTTCACCGCTACACCGGGAATTCCATCCTCCCCTGCCCCACTCGAGCCCGCCAGTTCGGGTCGCTTCCGGGGGTTGAGCCCCCGGCTTCGACGAGGCCGCTTGGCGGGCCGCCTGCGCGCGCTTTACGCCCAATGAATCCGGATAACGCTCGCCCCCTACGTATTACCGCGGCTGCTGGCACGTAGTTAGCCGGGGCTTCTTCTGCAGGTACCGTCAGGCTTCTTCCCTGCTGAAAGCGGTTTACGACCCGAAGGCCTCCTTCCCGCACGCGGCGTCGCTGCGTCAGGCTTTCGCCCATTGCGCAATATTCCCCACTGCTGCCTCCCGTAGGAGTCTGGGCCGTGTCTCAGTCCCAATGTGGCCGATCGGCCTCTCAGCCCGGCTACCCGTCGTCGGCACGGCGGGCCTTCGCCCCGCCGTCTACCTGATGGGCCGCGACCCCGTCCCCTCCCGCCAAGGCTTTCCCGGGGCCCCCATGCGGGGGCCCCGGCGTATCCGGTATTAGCCTCGGTTTCCCGAGGTTGTCCCGGTGGGGGGGGCGGGTTGGTCACGTGTTACTCACCCGTTCGCCACTCTATGCGCCCCCTAAAGGGGGCCTTAACCGTTCGACTTGCATGTGTTAGGCGCGCCGCCAGCGTTCATCCTGAGCCAGGATCAAACTCTCCGTTCGGAAGCCCGGGCCCGAGGGCCCGGGTAAGACGCTTCCGTGACGTCCCGTCGACCCGGCCCTTCTCATCTTCGGGGCCGGCCCGCGAGGGCCGGGTCCCCGTGAGACGGGTCCGTCTCGTTTTCGGAAATGTGGTCCGAATGTCTAGGATTCCATGAATTCGCTTGCGTCACAGTATCCGGCTTTCAAGGTTCCCCGCGCCT